>JALYLU010000602.1:480-898 GCA_030774075.1 Actinomycetota bacterium
GCGATACCGCTCCGCACGACCGGGAGCCGGACCCGACACCTCACCTCAACGACTGGCCCGGGGAGTTCGCGGACGAGAGGCTCCGAGTAGGAGTACCACGTGCTGTCGATGACTGCGCTTTGGCGCAACTGGTCATAGCGTTGTGCCCGCCGTCCGATCTCACCCTGATCGGACTGGTACGCCACCTGGTTGGCGTGGAGAACTGGTTTCACCGGTTCGATGACGAGCCGGAGCTCGACCCGCATACCGGCGAGGAGGCCTTCGTGCCGGAACCTGACCACGTCGCCCGTGACCTCGGGTCCTATCGGACTGCCGTCGAGCGGTCGCGGCGTGCGGTCGCCGGGCGCGCCCTTGAAGACGTCATTGACCTGCCCCACTGGGTGGGCTACGACCGGCCAAGGAGATCCGTCCAACCTCC
>JALYLU010000602.1:908-3294 GCA_030774075.1 Actinomycetota bacterium
TCCCTACGTTGGGTACTCGCAGCGGGCGTCGTCCGTCAGCGTCACGGCGAACCTCGACGCGGATCCAGAAGAAGAAGGACGCCTCGGCGGTCCCGGAGGCCGTCACCGGTGGCCAGGGCGTCACGCCGAATGGCTCGGTGGGCTTCTGGGTCGTCGGCCCGTTCGCCTCGGTCGGCAACCGCACGGTGGGGGTTCCCTGCTACGGAGACATCGTGACCACCGCGCGCACCGGTACGACGACGATGTAGCGCGTGCCGCACCACAGCAGCACCCGTCGAAACGGGGGCTGCTGCTTTCCTGGTGCAGTAGTGACTGCATCTTCGTCACTGGTTGATGGTGAACGACGTCTCCATGGTGGCGGCGGACGAGTCACCGCCGTACACCTCGATCGTCCCCGGCTCCACGACGTACTTGCCGCGGTTGTCGTAGAAGCCGAAGTCGCTCTTGTCGAGGGTGAATGTCACCGTCGTCGACGCCCCGGCCGCCAGCGTGACGCGCTGGAAGCCGCGCAGCCGGCGGACCGGCTGGGAGATGCTCGCGACGGGGTCGTGGATGTACATCTGCACGACATCGTCACCGGCGCGGTCGCCCGTGTTCTTCACGTCCATCGAGACCGTGAGGTTGCCGTTGCGGCCGACGCTCGAGCGGCTCAGACTCAGGTTGGAGACGTCGAACGACGTGTAGCTGAGCCCGTAGCCGAACGGGTATAGCGGCTGGCAGGTCGGCAGGTCGCGGTAGCGCGAGTTCCACTTGAAGGTCGCGTCGCAGGGACGCCCGGTCGGCTCGTGGTTGTAGTAGTACGGCACCGTGCCAACGCCACGCGGGAACGAGACCGGGAGCTTGCCGCCCGGGTTGACCTTGCCATAGAGCACGTCGGCGACCGCGTTGCCGCCCTCGGTGCCCGGGAACCAGGCCTCGAGGATCGCCGCCGCCTTGTCCTGGACGGCGGTCAGGTCGAGCGGGTGGCCGTTGAACAGCACCACGACCACGGGCTTGCCGGTGGCCGCGACCGCGTTGAGCAGGTCCTCCTGGTGGCCCGGGAGGTCGAGCTGGCTGCGGCTGTTGGCCTCACCGCTCATGAATCCGTTCTCGCCGAGGGCGAGCACGACCTGCTGGGCGTTGTTGGCCGCCTTGACGGCGTCCTGGATCGTGGTTCCGTCGGTACCCGGACCGGCGCACACCTCGTCGTCTGGGGTGATCGGCGGGTTGGCGTTATTCGGCGGGTCGAAGTTGTGCGCCAGATTGCAGGCCGCGGTGTAGGTGACCGGGGCCGAGCTTGCCGCCTTCAGCCCGTCGAAGAGGCTGACGAACTTCGGAGCCAGGTCGTCCCAGCCGCGTCCCGACCACGGACCGAGCACCTCGTCGACCGTCTCGGCGAACGGACCGATCAGCGCCGTCGACTTGCTGGGGTCGAGCGGCAGCGGCTGGCCGGCGTTCTTGAGCAGCACCATTGATCGACCCGCGGCCCATCGACTCTTGGCCAGGTCGGCCGGCTTGCCGTAGCTCGCGGGGTCGTTGGCCGTGCTGACGTCGACGTACGGGTGGTCGAACAGTCCGGCGCGATACTTCACGCGCAGGATCCGCCGCACCGCGTCGTCGAGACGCGCCATCGAGATCCGGTGCTGCGCCAGCAGCTGCGTGCCGAAGTCGCGGATGTTGGTGCTCACCATCTCCGAGTCGGTGCCGGCGTTCAGCGCCACCCTGGCTGCGTCGGCGCCGTCGGCCGCGACGCCGTGGTTCAGCAGCTCGGCGACGGCCGTGTAGTCGCTCTCGATGAACCCGTCGAACTTCCACTCGTGCTTGAGGATGTCCGTCTCGGTCTCGTGGTTGGCGCAGCCGGGGACGCCGCTGATCGCGTTGAACGAGCACATGACGGTGTCGGCACCGGCGTCGATCGCGGCCTTGAACGGCGGCAGGTAGAGGTTGCGCAGCCGCTGCTCGGACATGTCGGTCGTGTTGTACTCACGGCCGCCTTCCGGCTGGCCGTATGCGGCGAAGTGCTTGACGCTCGTGACGACCTTGTCGGGCGCGGAGTAGTCCGAGCCCTGCGCGGCCTTCACGCGCGCGGCCGCGAAGACCGAGTTGAGGTACGGATCCTCGCCGCCCGCCTCCGAGATGCGGCCCCAGCGCGGCTCGTGGGAGACGTCGACCATCGGGCTGTAGATCTGCTTGATGCCGGTGGCCGCCGTCTCGCGCGCGCCGAACTTGTCGTCCTGGGTGGCGACGTTGGGATCGAACGAGCTCGCGGCGCCGAGCGGGATCGGGAAGATCGTGCGGTAGCCGTGGATCGTGTCGAAGGCGAACAGGATCGGGATCCCGAGGCGGGATTGCTTGACGGCGACCTCCTGGAGGTGGCGGATCTTCACCGGGTCGGTGAGGCTGAACA
>JALYLU010000603.1 GCA_030774075.1 Actinomycetota bacterium
GCGCGGCGCTCGCCCCGCTCGTGCGTCAACTGCATGCTCTGGATCAGGAGATCGCGCGCAGCGATCGAACCATCGCCGCGATGGCTCCGAGGCGACGAAATGGCGCGCCGCCTGATGACTATTCCCGGCTTGGCGCCATCGTCTCGGCAACGATCCTCGTCTTTTCTTCGTGTCCGACGACGGCAGCGAATACGTCATTGTAACACTCACTGCGGCGAGACGGTTACCGGCACGCTGGCGAGCCAAGGACCTCCTCGCCATCCAAATCGCGACCGCTTATTTCTAACATTACTTGATGCGACGGCCCCGGAAGAATCCCTCGTTGGTAGTGTTTTGTTTGATATTCGCCGTTTCCCCCTGCTCAGAAGTGTTCCGAGATTCTTCATGCTTCAAGGATGTTCCTGGGCGATCTTTGGGTCACTGCCGCCCGGGCCCTTGGGCGACCGGTTAGCAGGAGGAACTGGCGGCATATGGCTGCTGATGAGTTTGCTCCTGAGTGCTCGCATAGGAACGGATTGCCCCTCGAGCGAGCGTCTCACCCGAACAATCCGTCGAGATGTTCCCTTCAGGAGAGTTTTCACTCGCGGCCGATCTTCGCAGACGCCGGCAGAAGCCGCATGCGACCTGGCATTTCGACGAAGTCTATCTCTAGATCGATGGTCGCTTGGTCTACCTCTGGCGTGCCGTGGATGCCGAGGGCGAAGTTCTTGATGTGCTGGTCCAGACCAGGAGGAACAAGCGGGCGGCGCTCAAATTGATGCGCAAGCTGCTGAAGAAATATGGCTTTGTCCCCGACAAGCTCCGCAATTACAGTGACGATGCCGTCAGGTGACATTTGCGTCTCGCCGCAGGAGCGATGAAAGCCAACGAACGAGGACATAGAAGGTTGGAGTAAACACAAGTCCAAAGAAAGTCACCCCGAGCATGCCGGCGAAAACCGCGGTCCCAAGCGATTGACGCATCTCGGCCCCGGCACCTTGCGCGCCCGCCAGCGGGAGCACGCCCAGAATGAAGGCGAAAGAAGTCATGAGAATTGGGCGCAGCCTCGTGCGGGCAGCCAACACGGCGGCTTCAAATCGTGTCTTTCCTTGCTCCTCCGCCTGTTTGGCAAACTCGACGATAAGGATGGCGTTCTTGGCGGCGAGACCAACAAGCACGACAAGTCCGATCTCAACGAGTATATTGCGATCCAACCCGCGATAGGTGACGCCAATCATCGCGGCAAGCACGCACATCGGAACAATCAAGATGACAGCGAGCGGCAGCAGCCAGCTTTCGTAAAGCGCGGCGAGAAGCAGAAATACGAAGACCACGGCGAGCCCGAAGGCGATAAAAGCCGTGTTGCCGGCAAGTTTTTCCTGCAGTGCGATCTCGGTCCATTCGAAGCCAAAGCCCGGAGGCAGGCGCTCATGCGCGATTGTCTCGATCGCCGCTATTCCCTCGCCGGACGAAAACCCATGCGCAAGGTTGAGTTGGAGTTCCGCCGCCGGATAGAGATTGTAGTGCGGCACGCGGAACGGCCCGGTCGTATCCATGAAAGTCGCCACGGAGCCGATCGGCACCATGTCGCCCGTCGCGTTGCGGGTTTTGAGGTTCGCGACGTCGCGCAATGTGAGGCGATAGGTATTGTCGGCCTGGGCCGTCACTTGGTACGTCCGCCCCAGGATATTAAAATCGTTGACGTAGCTCGATCCCATGTAAACCGACAGAGCCTCGAAAACACGTCCGATCGGCACGCCGAGCAGCTCTGCCTTGGTCCGGTCGATGTCGGCGTAGACCTGCGGCGTGTGGGTGTTGAAAAGCGTGAAGACCTGACTGAAGCCCTTGTTCTGCGCGGCCGTACCTAGCACGGACCAGGCGGCGCCTTCGAGTGCTCGCGGGCCGCGGCCGGTGCGATCTTGAACGTACCCCTTAAGGCCGCCACCGGTGCCGATGCCAGGCACCGAGGGGGGTTCGAGGACGAAAACAAACGCATCATTCAGTCCAGCCAGTTGTTGGCGAAGGTCGGCCAAAATTTTGCCTGACGTCAAATTATCCTTGACGCGCTCCTCGAACGGTTTCAGCGGAACGAAAATAACGCCCGTGTTGGGTGCGTTCGTGAAGGTGGCGCCGTCGAATCCCGCGAACAGCACGGCGTGTAAAACCCCGGGCCGTTGCAAAATGATGTCGGCGGCACGGCGCAGCACTTTGTCGGTGCGGTCGAGCGATGCGCCGGGTGGCAGCTGAAAAGCGGCGATCAGATAGCCGCGATCGAGCTGCGGAATAAGACCTGTCGGCGTCGTTCGCAAAAGGTCGTAGGCGTAAAAGATGAGTCCGGCGTACACGAGCAATGCAACAAGTCCAACTCGCACGAGACGTGCGGTCAAAAATCCGTAGCCCACGGCAAGCTTGTCGAAAAGCCAGTTGAAGCCAGTGAAAAACCAGCGCAACGGCGATGAAATCGAATAGAAGATGCCAGATTGTTTCGTCTTGCTCGCGTGCGGCTTCAGAAGAAGGGCGGCGAGCGCTGGAGAGAGAGTCAACGAGACGAAGGCCGAGATCACTGTGGCGGTCGCGATCGTGATAGCGAACTGCCTATAGAAGGCCCCTTGCAGCCCCGTGATAAAGGCTGTCGGAATAAACACCGCGCAAAGCACCAAAGCGATCGCGATCAACGCGCCGCCGACCTCATCCATCGTCTTGTGCACGGCCTCCCGGGGCGACATGCCGAGACTTATAAACCGCTCGGCGTTTTCGACGACGACGATCGCATCGTCAACAACGATGCCGATCGCGAGTACGAGGCCAAACAGAGAAAGGGTATTGAAGGTGAGGCCGAGGCCGCTCATCATCAGGAAGCAGCCAATCAGCGAGACCGGTATGGCGACGATCGGGATGATCGCGGCCCGCCATCTCTGGAGAAAGACGATGACGACGATGACGACGAGTCCGGTGGCTTCGTAAAGCGTATGCACGACCTCGTCCACCGACTGCTGGATGAATTCGGTCGGGTTGTAGACGATCGAGTAATCGAGACCTGACGGAAAGTCCTTCTTCGCCAGCTCCATTTGCGCTTTAACTGCAGCGGCGGTCGCGAGCGCGTTCGATCCCGGCCTTTGGAATATGACGAGCGCGGTGGCGGTGTCGCGGTTCAGATAGGCGTTGATCGTATAGTCAAGGGCGCCCAGCTCGACTCTCGCGATATCATGCACGCGGATGTAGCCGTCGGGATCGGCCCGGACGACAATCTCGCCGAACTGCGCGGGATCGCTAAGACGCCCCAGCGTTTGCACCGACAACTGGAACGCCC
>JALYLU010000604.1 GCA_030774075.1 Actinomycetota bacterium
CCGTCGGTCCTCGTCGGGTCGAAGCCCCGCCAGCTGACCTCTGCCACCTGGTCGGTGAGGCCGGTCGCCGGCGTCACCTGAGCCGTGCGCGCCGTCGTCGCGGCGACGGGCCGGCCGAGAGAGACCGCGAACGAGCACAGGAGTGACACGAGCGCGATGAGCGCGCACAAGCGCCCCGATGTTCTCGAGCGCGCGCGGCGCGCCGTCACGCCCACTTCCTCGAGATCACACCGAATTCTTCCGCGATCTCACCGAGTTCCTCCGGACACGTCGGGCGTCTCGCCGAGCGCGTGCCCGTTGCTAACACTGCCGGCGCTCCGCCGCCGACCGAACCTTGTAGATGTCCGCCGTTGTTTCGGAGTCGTTCACCGGGAAGTCACGCGCCGGTCAAGGCGGCCGACTCGAATGTGCGCGTGACGCGATCCGCGTCCGACGCGACGGGTTTGGAGTTCAGTGTCCCTGTACAGCGAGGCGCTCGAGACCGCGCCGCCCGAAGCGCGTGTCGGTGTCGCGACCGCGCGCTCGGGCGTCGACCGGATCTACCGCGTGGTCGTTCGGGCGAGCGGCGCGTTGACGCTGGGCTTGATGGCACTCATCGGCCTGTTCCTCGTCGTGCGGTCGTGGCAAGCGCTCAGGGTCGCGGGATTCAGCTTCTTCACGCGATCGACGTGGGCGCCCTCCCTCGGCCAGTTCGGCGTGTGGTCGGCGTTGCTCGGAACCTTCCTGATCGCCGTGATCGCGCTTTGCATCGCGGTCCCGGTATCGATCTGTGCCGCGCTCTACGTGACCGAGTACGCGCCGGCCAGGTTGCGGCGCCCGTTGACGTCGTTCATCGATGTGCTCGCCGCGATTCCGAGCCTGATCTACGGGCTCTGGGGGCGCGCCTACCTTCAGCCCCGCGCGATCGAGTTGAGCCGCTGGCTGGGCAGCCACCTGGGGTTCGTGCCCTTCTTCCACACGAAGAATCCCGAGAATCTTGGCAGCTACCCGGCCTCGACCTTCATCGCCGGAATCGTCGTCGCCCTGATGATCGTGCCGATCTGCACGGCAGTCATGCGGGAAGTGTTCTCGCAGGCGCCGCCGGGCGAGAAGGAGGGCGCGCTGGCGCTGGGCGGGACGAAGTGGGGTGTGATCAAGACCGTCGTACTGCCCTTCGGACGTGGCGGCATCATCGGAGGATCGATGCTCGGGCTCGGCCGCGCCCTGGGCGAGACGATCGCCGTGACGCTCATCATCTCGCCACTGTTCAATCCACAGGCGCTGACGCACGTGCTGCAAACCGGGGGCAATTCGATCGCGTCGCTGATCGCGCTGCGGTTCTCGGAGTCGAATGAGTTCGGGATCAGTGCGCTGATGGCCGCGGGTCTGACCCTGTTCGTGATCACGCTGGTCGTGAACGCGCTCGCCTCGATCGTCGTCGCGCGATCACGCTCCGGCGCAACGACCGAGATCTGACACGCCCGGTATGACGACCACCAACACACCAGTCAGCAGTCCGCCGCTTCGGGCGAACGCCGCGGCGGTCGCTCGGGATGAACGTCCCGAAAACCGGCTTCGCCCGCGCGCGTTCCGACGCTCGGACGCAATCGACCTCGTCGGCGCGGCCGCCGGTTCGCTCTGCCTGACGTGGCTGATCTACGAGCGCCTCACCCCGCTCTCGGGCGCGCTCGGTTTCTGCGTCGCGTGGTACGCCGTATTCCTCACGACGGCGTGGTTCATCGCCCGGGAGCGCATCGGACCGATCCAGGCGCGTGATCGACTGGTCGGTATCGTCGTCGCGACGGTCGGGCTGGGCATGCTGATCCCGCTGGGTCTCATCGTCGGCTACACGATTGCCCGCGGCTACCAGCGCTGCGACCCCAGTTCTTCTCGCAGGACCAGAGCCACGTCGGGCCGCTGAGCACGGCGACGCAGGGCGGCGGGTCGGCCGCGGTCGTCGGGTCGCTCGAGATGGTCGGCATCGCCGTGCTGCTCTCGGTGCCGCTCGGCGTCGCAACCGCGGTCTTCCTGAGCGAAGTCGGCGGCCGGCTCGCACGACCCGTGAGGATGATCGTCGACGCGATGAGCGCGATCCCCTCGATCGTCGCCGGGTTGTTCATCTACGCCGCGTTCATCCTCGCCCTCCACCAGAGCCAGACCGGATTCGCGGCGGCGCTCGCGCTCGCGGTACTGATGCTGCCGACCGTCACTCGAACGGCCGAGGTGGTGCTGCGACTGGTGCCGGGCGGCCTGCGCGAAGCCTCACTCTCGCTCGGGGGCGGCGACTACCGCACGTTCCGACATGTGGTGCTCCCGACCGCGCGCAGTGGAGTGCTCACCGCCGTGATCCTGGGTGTCGCCAGGGTCATCGGTGAGACCGCGCCCTTGATCCTGACCGCACTCGGCAACAGGTCGTTCAATTCCAATCCCACTCGAGGCAAGCAGGACGCGTTGCCGTTGTTCGTATACCGGCTCATTCGGTTCCCGCAGACCGCCTCGATCGAACGCGCGTGGACAGGCGCGTTCGTACTCCTCGGCATCGTGTTGGTGCTGTTCGTCGTCGCGCGTCTCATCGGCGGACGCGGACCGGGCCACATCAGCCGCTTCCGGCGGCTTCGCCTCGCACGAAAGGGACTGGCTTGAGCATCTCCGACACCATCGACGCCCGGCCGACCAGCAGGGCACGGGTTGCACGCGTCGCGTCGACGCTCGTCGCCGAAGACGTCAGCGCCTGGTTCGCCGAGCACAAGGTGCTGCACCGCGTGAGCCTCGAGATGAACGCCAATCAGGTCACCGCGCTCATCGGCCCGTCGGGCTGCGGCAAATCGACCTTCCTGCGAATTCTCAACCGAATGCACGAGCTCGTCCCCAGCGCGTCGCTCGCCGGCACGGTTCGCATCGACGACGTCGACATCTACCGCTCGGATCTGCTCGTCACCGAGATTCGCCGCAACATCGGCATGGTGTTCCAGAAGCCGAACCCGTTCCCCGCGATGACGGTGGCCGAAAACGTCGTCGCCGGCCTCAAGCTGTCCGGCAAGCGCGTCTCGCGCTCCGAAGCGCCGGTGCTGGTGGAAGAGTGCCTCACGCGCGCCGGGCTCTGGAACGAGGTCAAGAACCGGCTCGGCACCGCGGGCGGCGCGCTCTCCGGCGGTCAACAGCAACGCCTGTGCATCGCGCGCGCGCTCGCGGTGCAACCGGCGATCCTGCTCATGGACGAACCGTGCAGCGCCCTCGACCCGACGTCGACGCGGCGCATAGAAGAGACCATCGACGAGCTACGGGAAGAGG
>JALYLU010000605.1 GCA_030774075.1 Actinomycetota bacterium
CTCGTGGCCGTGCAGTGGCAACCCGGCCTCGAGGCGCAGCGTGTCGCGCGCGCCCAGACCCGCGGGTTCGATCCCTGCTTCGCACAACGCGTCCCACAGACCGGGCGCGTCCGGGGCCGCGACATGCAACTCGACCCCGTCCTCGCCGGTGTAGCCGGTGCCCGCGACCACGAGGTCGCCGACCCGCCTCACCGAGAAACGCGCGACGGTGGCTGCTTCGGGATCCACCCGGGCGAGGAGCGCTCGAGCCTGCGGCCCTTGCACCGCGAGCACCGCGCGCGTCGCGGTCACGTCGGCGAACTCGACCGCTTCTTCGGTATGCGGGAGCCCTTCGGCGAATGCATCCAGGAGCTCGTCGGTATTCGACGCGTTCGGCATCACGAAGAAGCGATCGGTGTCGACCCACCACACGATGATGTCGTCGACGACGTGCGCGTCGCTCGGATCGAGCAGATGCGTGTACTGCGCCCGCCCGCACTCGATCTTGCGCAGGTCGTTCGTGAGCAGCCACTGCAACAACTCGAAGGCACCGGGTCCGCGACACTCGACCGTGCCCAGATGGGAGACGTCGAACACGACGGCGCGCGTCCGGCACGCGCGATACTCTTCGAGCACGCTCGCGTACTGCAGGGGCATGTCCCACCCGCCGAACGGCACCATCCGCGCACCGCGGGCCCGATGGCGCGCGTCGAGCGGACTGTGCCGAAGCTCGTCGCTCATGCGCTCTCGGCCTCGGACCCGCCGGCGACGGATCGCGAACGGCGGCCGAGGTCGAGTGGCACGAGCGCGTCCGCACCGGCATGCGCGTCGGCGTCGACCAGTTGCGACGGCGGCTCGAGGCCGTACTTCACGAGCAGGTGCAGATAGTCCCGCTGATACAGGACCCGGATCGACACCTCGGGATGCTGCTCGACGAGCCGTCGCGCTTTGCGGTTCTTCTTCGTCACGAGCTTCTGGTTCAGCGTCGTGATCTCGATATAGAGGTCGTACGCAGGCAAATAGAAGTCGGGCGCGAACGCCTGCACCGGCCGGCCGTCACGATCGTGCTCGAGGGTGAAGGTCTTCGGCTCGTATTCCCACGCGATTCCGTAGAAGTCGAGCAGCTTCGCGAACTGGCGCTCGGAGTTGTGCGCGAAACGGACGAGCTCGTGCGGGAGCGTCTCGCTTTCGATGGCGCGCTCCCAAGCTTCCTAGCGCGCGGCCACGCGCGGCGTGCCGTCGGTGTCGAACGCGAGTTGCACGGCTTGCGTGATCGTTTGTTGCAGCGGCTCGATGTCGAGCACCACGCTCAACACGCCCTGGCCGCCGCGCAGGAGATCCATCACCTGCTCGTCGCTCTGAGCGAGCACGATGTTCGGACCCTGGATGACGACGCGCACCGACGCGAGCCCTTCGTCGAACTCACGCAACGACTCGACGGCCTTGCGCGCCGACTGCAGGGAGATGCCCGCGTCGAGCATCTGCTTGATGACTTTGAGCTCGACGAGATCGCGATACGAATACAGACGCTGCGTACCGCTGCCGTTCGCGTCCATGACCGACGGCCGGACGAGACCGGTACGCGCCCAGTAGTCGAGCTGGCGATACGTGATCCCCACGATCTTGCAGACCTGCGGACCGCGGTAACCGGGCTCGGACATCGATGCTCCCTCGCAACTCCCGTCACTGCCGATCGGCCCTACCCCCGACCGGCTGACATGAGTGTAGTTACATCTGGGTCGAACCGTAAACCTGAACCTTTTCCACAGGTCGACGGACCCGCCGCGCCGTTACTGAGCGAAGTCCTCGGGGGTGACGTTGTCGAGGAACTCGCGGAACTCCTCGACCTCGTGCTCCTCCTCGTCGGCCTCGAAGAGAACCCCGGCCTCGTCGAGGACCGCCTCGTCGGCGTAGATCGGCACTTCGGCGCCGAAGCGGACGGCGAGCGCGATCGCATCCGAAGGCCGCGACGAGATGCGCGACTTCGCACCTTCCCGGTCGAACTCGATCTCGGCGTAGAACGTGCCGTCGTGCAATGAGGTGATTTCCACCCGCTCGACCGTCACGTCGAGGCCGTCGAGCACCGTCTTGAACAGGTCGTGCGTCATCGGCCGGGGCGTATCCATCCCCTGCAACGCGTACACGATCGCCGTGGCCTCGGGCGACCCGATGAAGATCGGGAGGAAGCGCGTGCCGCCCTCTTCGCGCAAAAGAACGATCGGCTGATTCGTCGGGACCTCGACGCGCACACCGATCAGCGACAGGCGAATCACGGCTCCTCCATGGGGTCGACGGTCACCCTACCACCGGGGCGCGACGCCGAATCCTGGCGCCGGTACAGGTCGTCCACATAGGCGTCGGGCCGGGTAACGAGCGTGTCGCGGTCGGCCGCGACGACGCAGGGGACGTTACGGTACAGATCGCGGACATGCAGTCCGTACCCGAGCACGTACTCGCTTCCGAGCTCGAGACCCCGGTAGTCGACCTCTTGCGGAACGATTCGCCGCATGGGCCGGTCGAGCATCGCGCAGGTCGAGAGGCGACGCGGTCCGCGCCCGGACAGCTGCCCGACGAGATACGCGAGCGTCAACCCGGTGTCGATGATGTCCTCCACGATGACGACGTCGCGGCCGCTGATGTCGCAGGCGAGGTCATGCAGGATCTTGACCCGGCCGGAGTCGGGCGCGAAGCGCGAGATCGACATGAAGTCAATGGTCACATCGACCTCGGGAACCGCGCGCGCCAGGTCGGCGAGGAAGATGAGCGCGCCCTTCAGGACGCCCACGAGTACGACGCCGTCGGGATGATCGCGCGCGATCTCGCGGCCGAGGCGCCCGACGTGTGCGTCGATCGCCGTTTGGTCGAGGAGGACCGTCGACGCCACGTCCGGTGTCACCACGTCAGTTGTTGAACGTTCGCCGTACCGTTTGGCGCAAGAGCGCGGTGCGCAGGCGGCGCCCGAGCCCGGCCAGCTCGCCGAGCGTCTCGCTGGTGCGCGCCTGCGCTTCCGGATTCCGTTGACGGCGATACGGCAGCACGACCTGCTCGAACAGACTGGCTTCGCGCTCTGCGAACGCCCGGTACATGCGGAGGTGACGCGGCTCGATGCCGTGGCGCATGAACGCCGCGCAGACGCGTGCCACCGCGAGCGACTCATCGTCGAACAACACCCGGTCGCCGGTCGAATGGCTGGGCGTGATCAGCCCGTACTCCTCGAGCCGGGCCAGGCCTTCCTCGCTCGCGCCGGCGGCCCGCACGACCTCGGCCCGGGTCAAGC
>JALYLU010000606.1 GCA_030774075.1 Actinomycetota bacterium
GTCACGGTCGCAACCGGAGAGGGAGAAAGCGAACGACTGCCTGCGCGGACCGTTGTCTGGGCAGCCGGGGTCGTCGCCTCCGAGCTTGCCGCAGCACTCGCAGCCGAAACCGGCGCCGAGCTCGACCGCGCCGGCAGGATCGCTGTCGGCCCGGACTTGACCCTGCCCGGACACCCGGAGGTGATCGCGCTCGGCGACATGGTTCAGGTGCACGACGCGGAAGGAAAGCCGGTCCCGCTCCCCGGGCTCGCACCGGTGGCGATGCAGCAGGGGCGCTATGCGGCGCGCGCGATCGGCGAGCGCCTACGCGGAAGGCAGCCCGCTGCATTCCGTTACCGGGACAAGGGAAACCTGGCGACGATCGGGCGGGCTAAGGCGGTCGCCGACATCAAGGGCCTACAGCTGAGCGGGCTGCTTGCTTGGCTTACGTGGCTCTTCGTCCACCTCTTCTATCTGATCGGCCTGCAGAACCGGCTCCTCGTCTTCATCCGCTGGACGTTCAGCTTCGTCACCCGCGGCCGCGGGGCCCGGCTCATTACCGGACGACCCAATGGAACAGAGTGACGAGCACTGGCCATATCGTGTCGTTCGTGAGCGACCGACCGACCATCAAGGATGTCGCAGAGGGCGCCGGCGTATCCATCGCAACAGTCTCTCGCGCGCTCAACGACAAGGGGGACGTGAGTGCGCAGACCCGTGAACGCGTCCGTGAGGTGGCGCGTTCCGTCGGCTATAGCGCCGATCCAGCTGCGCGTGCGCTCGCGAGCCAGAAGACTCGACTCGTCGCCGTTGCCGTCGGCGACAACGCAGGCCACCGCGACTTGTCGCTGATCTTCTTCGGGAAGGTGCTCGCGGCGATTGCGCGACGACTCGCACAGTCGAGCTATGACCCGCTGTTACTCCAGCCGCGCGACCTCGGCCTCGATCACCGCTTCGACGCAGCTGTTCTCATCGGTGTGGATGACGACGACGCATTGATCGCTGACCTCGCGTCGCGGCAGGTGCCGCTTGTCGGCGTCGACGTCAGGTGCTCCGGCGGCCGCGCCGCCTACGTCGGCTCCGACCACGCCGACGGCGTGCGTCTCGCACTCGCCCACCTGCACGCGCTCGGTCACCGCCGCATTGCGCACCTCGCCGGCGCGGCGAACACCGTCGCGGGTTCCGAGCGGTTACACGCGTTCCGCCGCGAGGCCGCGGCGTTGGGACTCGAGCGCTCCGACGAGCTCATCCGTCGAGGCGATTTCTCGTCCGCGTCGGGCTACCGTGAGACATGCGCGCTTCTCGCGCTCGCAGAACGGCCCACGGCGATCGTTGCGGCGTCGGATCTGATGGCGCTCGCCGCGATGCAGGCGATTCGGGACGCGGGGCTGCAGCCGGGACGCGAACTCGCCGTCGTCGGCTTCGACGACCTCGAGGCTGCGGCCCTCGCACATCCGCCGCTGACCACGATCCGTCAAGATCGCCAGGAACTCGGGACGCTCGCCGCGACTCGGGCGATCGAGCTGAGCGAAGATCCCGACGTCACGCCGCAGGCCACGGTCCTGCCGGTTGAGCTCGTCGTGCGCGGCTCGTCGTCTTAGCGCGTGGCGATCGGGGACGGACGCGGCGCACGGGGTCGGCTCGCGATGAAGTCGCGGTACCAGTAGAAACTGTCTTTGGGCACTCGCTCGAGCGTCGGATAGTCGACGTAGACGATTCCGAACCGTTTCGAGTAGCCATGCGCCCACTCGAAGTTGTCGAGCAGGCTCCAGACGAAGTACCCCTTCACCGGTGCGCCGTCGGCGATCGCGCGGGAAACGGCGCCGATGTACGACTCGAGGTATGCGGTTCGCTCGGGATCGTGCACGCGGCCGTCGTGGACGCGGACGTCGCCGAAGGCGGCGCCGTTCTCCGTCACGTAAATCGCCGCTGGGGCATAGTCGCGCGCGACGCGTACGAGCAGACGGTGGAGACCGTCTGGGTAGACCTCCCAGCCCATGTCCGTGTGTCGCGCCTCGGAATTGCGCTCGATGCGTGGCCCGTCGGGTCCGGCGCTCACCACGAAGCGGAAGTAGTTGTTGACGCCGAGGAAGTCGAGCGGCGCCGAGATGGCCTCGAGATCGCCGTCGCGGACAAAGGGTGCGACCATCTTGTTGCGCTCAAGGAGGTCTGCCGGATACGAGCCCCGGAAGATCGGATCGAGGAACCAGCGGTTCCCCTCGCCGTCGACCTGCCACGTCGCCGCTTCGTCCTCCGGCGTCTCGGATGCCGCGTAGGCGTGCGCCAGGTTGAGCGTGATCCCGACCCGCGCTTCGGGGGCTGCGCGGCGGATCTCCTGCGCGGCCCAGCCATGCGACAGCAGCAGGTGATGTGCGGCCGCGACCGCGTCGACCTCGCTGGTGCGGCCGGGAGCGTGCTCGCCCCAGGCATGGCCGATCCAGGCGTGAACCCACGGCTCGTTGTGCGTGACCCAGTGGCGGACGCGGTCGCCGAGCCGGCCGGCGACGGCCGCCGCATACTCGGCGAACGCCTCCGCGGTCGCGCGCGTGGGCCATCCCCCTGCCTCCTCGAGCGCCTGCGGCGTGTCCCAGTGGAAGAGCGTTGCGAACGGCTCGATCCCGTGCTCGAGCAATTCGTCGACAAGACGGTCGTAGAAGTCGAGCCCTGCCTCGTTGACCGGCCCGCGGCCCGTCGGCAGGACGCGCGGCCAGGCGATCGAGAAGCGAAATGCGTCGAGGCCGAGCGCGCGCATCAGCGCGACGTCGTCGCGGTAGCGGTGGTAGAAGTCGCACGCGATCTCCCCCGAGTCGCCGTTGCGGACTTTTCCCGGTGTCGCGCAGAACCGGTCCCAGACGCTCTCGCCGCGTCCATCCTCGCGCGCCGCGCCCTCGATCTGGTACGACGCCGTGGCGGCGCCCCAGACGAACTCGTGCGGGAAGGAGCTGTTATCGGTGGGCATGGTTGTCCTCTCGGTCAGTTCGTGACGGTGCGGTGACGTGGCAGCGTGCGGCCTGTTGCGGCCGCTCCTCCACCAGTGGCGGAGTGACATGTGAGCAGACGTCGATCGCTAGCGGACAGCGCGTGACAAAGCGACAGCCTTCGGGCGGATCAACCGCGGCGGACGCGAGACCCTTCCGCATCTCGATCCGCTGGGCATGCAGTTTCGTCGCGGGATCGGGCACGGCAGCGAGCAACAGGCGGGTGTACGGGTGCAGCGGCGCCGACAGCACCTGCTCGATCGGCCCCCGCTCGACGAT
>JALYLU010000607.1 GCA_030774075.1 Actinomycetota bacterium
GATGACGCCGTTGTTGATGATCGGTGATGGGTATCCGGTCACGCCGAGCGCCGCGAGGGGCGTGCATGATTTCGGGGAGCCTGAGCATCCCGAACTTCCGGCCGCGTCGAACGCGGCAGTCATTCCGGTGGGACCCGAAACGTAGACGAGGCCGTTCGCGACGATCGGCGCCCCGGCTATCGGTCGGTCCGTGCTGCTCACTTACCAGTGAGGAACTCGGCCACGAGGAACTCCTGCTCCGGATCCAGGGCGGCGTCGAGCGTGCTCCACGGAACAAGCAGGACATCGTCGTCGTCGTCCGGCCACTCGGGCACGGCGACCTCGGCCACCGGCGGCGGTCCGCACCACTCATCGGTGTCGCTCGTCGGATCCAACCTCAGCGGGAGGGTGCGCTTGAACCGTGCGAGGTTTTCCGCAAGGCGCCGTTCGGTCGGTCCGACGGCCAGGTACTCAACGCCGTCGTCGTCCGCATCCGGATGTCCGTCGGAAGCGAGCGCGGTCGGGAACCGTCGTTCCAACAGGTCGAGCAGCACCCGCCGCGTCGGCGACTTCGGTTTCGATGACCTGGCACGTACTGACCATGATCGGCGCACCGTTGTCGTCATAGACGAGGCGACCCCGGTCCCGGAGGAGTTCCTGTTTGACCGCCACCCGCCGGACGGTGCGCGGCCGGGCGAGTGTGAGAATGTCGTAGAGCAAGGACGCCTGATAGTCGAGTTCTGCCCGCTCGATCGCGTCGCAAAAGTCGCAGAACCGGAGATCGCTTTCGGACACGGGCTCTTCCGCGTCAGATCTGCGGGCCGCGTCGAGGCCCGCCGCCATCCACCGGTGGTACGTCGCGCGGTGCAGGCCGTTGCGGCGAGCTGCCGCGACGGGCGGCATTCCCCGAGCCACGTCCGCGCAGATCGCGTCCTGGAGTTCAGGCGAGAGCTTCGACGGCCGCCCCGGTCCGGCGTGACGTTCCCGAGCGAGCGCACTTACGCTGCGAGGACGGTCGTCAACGTCGGCAACGGCGCGGACCGGCGTCGCGTGCGCCACAGCGTCGTCAACGGCGTCGTCGAGATCAACGGCGGCAGCGGCGCGAGACGTCACCTGGCGATAATGCGCCATCCGCCGACCCCATTGGCGGAGTCCTCACGCTCCCGTACGCTCTGAACCATCCGCACTCCGCGCGTGGCCGCCAACCGGAAGGTTGAGGATCGAGTGGGCAGACGTAGGTCAAGGTTGTTCGCGGGGATTGCCGCGTGCGTGGTGAGCTTGGTATTGCCGGGTGCCGTGCCCGTCGCGCGTGCGGACGCTTCGGTGACCGAGTTCTCGTTCGTGAGCGCACCCGGTGACTTCATCGGTCAAGGGGGGAGTGGGAGTTACTCGCCTGCGAACTGGATATTCACGATTACGGGTTACGCCGGTTTTGTGCGCTTCCAGCTCCGGGCCAAAGATTCCTTCGACGACTGGGAAGTTGACCTTGCTGCGCCGATCGGCGGACAGTTGCATCCGGGCGTCTATTCCGACGCCCAGCGTGCGACCTTCCGCACGGGCGAGCATCCGGGGCTGGACGTGTCAGGCCCGGGCCGCGGTTGCGACCAGGTCTTCGGGAGTTTCGTGATCCGCGCGATCAGCGCCACGAGCGACGGTGCGATCGACGCGCTGGATGCGACCTTCTCCCAGAACTGCGAGTCGGCGACCGCGCCGCCATTGCAAGGCGTAGTGAAGTACCGCGCCCCGGCCGACGGACCGATCAAACTCACGTCATCGAACCCGGTCACAGTCGCCGGAGAGCCAGTGACGCTGACCGCTGAGGTCGCTGCTGGCCGTATCGGCGTCGTGCATTTCCGCGATCGGAAACGGCCGCTGGGCAATGTCGCAGTGGACGGCAATGGCCTTGCGAACTTGACCACGACGCGCCTTGGGATCGGGACGCATCTCATCCGAGCGACCTTCAACGCGACTGCTTCGCCGACGGTCGTCCAGAACGTGAGAAGCAATGCGCTCTCGTACTGGTTCATCAGTGGGGCGACGAACGGACCCCTCAATGGCGCCACCGCGAGCTACGCGCGACCTGCCGACAACGTTGGCGTGTACGCGGAACCATCGCGCCTGACGGTCCAAGGCTTCGACCTGGACAACCTCTTCCGGTTCGACTTCTATCCACCGTCCGGTGAACAACTTCACGAGGGCACCTACAGCGACCTGCCAGGCAGCAACGGGTACCTATCGGTCGGTGGGGGCGGTGCCTGCGATGTCTATCGGGGAAACGTCACCGTGAACGACATCGAAATCGACACCGCCGGAAACGTCGCGTTGCTCGACGTCAGCTTCGATGCTCAGTGCAACTACACCGGCGCGACGATCACGGGAAGAGTCCACTACCAGCCCGGAGCCTGATGACCATCGTTCAGGCAGTGCGTCGTCCGAAGCCCCGGCCCACCGAGGATCGAACCGCGCCAACGGGCGCTACCGCTCGCGTGCCCGATCCCGTTGAACGCTCGGCCCCGTGTCCCTGTATCGCCCACACCGCGTCGAGGAGATGACCGCGACATTCTGATCAAAATGTCGCGAGCGATGTCGGCCGGGCGCTAGAGCACGGCAACTATTTCCCATCTAGGCCGCAGTACTTCAGGGTCTCGTTCGTCCAGGGGTGCGTGCAGTACCGCGAAGGTCTACCGGCGCTCCGAAAGGTCCGACCGCGGCGACGGGGGCCAACGCGGTCTGCTCGCCGCCGGTGTGTAGTTCGGCGGCAGTACCACCTGCGAGTGGACATGAGCCGCTCGACTGTGGCCTGGCCGTCGCCGTTTCGGATCCGGCGCGCGATGGCGGCGGAAGTCGCTCGGGCGGAACACCAACGCGAACACGGCGGTGAGACACAAGAGCGCCAAAGACCCCACAACCACTACGACTACGTCGTTCACCGGCATGCCACCTCACCGCTCGGCGACATTGTGGCCCGAACTCTGCATGGATATGACCTCGCCGCGCTGTTGGCGGCTTCCTACTCGTCAAACCTGTCTCGCCGCGATCGGACCGGTTGCCAAGGCGAGTTGCGTACTGCGACGATTCGTTCATGGCGAAACATGAGGTAAAGCTCAGACTCAAACCGGCTGGCCCTCGATCTCGACGAGGTACAACAGCGCGCGGACGCTTGAATCGACGTGCATGAGGTCTTCGAGATCGCTCGGGTAGGAGTCGGTTGCGCTCAGCGGGGCACCGATCCGACGCAGCACACCATTGGTT
>JALYLU010000608.1 GCA_030774075.1 Actinomycetota bacterium
GGGCAAGCTGGGCCCGGTCGACCTGACCCTGCACAACCGCGCGTACTACTTCTTCGCGCTCGGCACCCTCGTCATCGTTCTCCTCCTCGTCGGGCACCTGCGCCGCACCGGCATCGGCCGCGCGATCGTCGGCGTCCGCGAGAACGAAGCGGGCGCCGCGGCGTTCACCGTGTCGCCGAGACGCGCGAAGCTCACCGCGTTCGCCTTGGCCGGCTTCCTCGCGGGACTGGGCGGCGCGGTCTTGGCGGGCACGGTCCAGACGTTCGGTTACCACGACGCGTTCTTTCGCATCCAGGACTCGCTGTCGATCGTCGCGATGGCTGTGATCGGCGGACTCGGCAGCCTCGCGGGCGCGGTCACGGGCGCGTTGTGGGTGGTCGGCCTCCCGTTGTTCTGGCCGAAGAACCAGACCGTCGGCCTCCTCACGTCGAGCATCGGCCTGCTGATCGTGCTGCTCTACATCCCCGGCGGTTTCACGCAACTCGGCTACGCGTTGCGCGGCATGATCCTGCGCTGGCTCGAGCAACGGCTGCCCGAACGGCCGACGAAGACGGTTACGACGCCGCCGGTCTCGCTCGCGCGCCGCGCCGGCGTAACGATGGCAACGAACGCCGACGGCAGCGCGATCGCGACCAGTGCGTTGGCGGTCGACTTCGGCGGGCTCGTCGCAGTCGACAACGTCGAGTTCCACGCGATGCCCGGCGAGGTCGTCGGACTCATCGGAACCAACGGCGCCGGCAAGTCGACGCTCCTGAACGCGATCGGGGGCTACGTTCCCAGCCGGGGCAAGGTCGAGCTCCTCGGCGACGACGTGTCGCGCCTCCCACCGCACGTGCGGGCGCGTGCGGGCCTGGGTCGCACCTTCCAGGCCGCGACGTTGTTTCCCGAGCTCACCGTGCGCGAGACGGTGCTGCTCGCGCTCGAGGCTCGCGGCGCGACGTCGTTCTGGGGATCGCTGCTCTTCTATCCCCCGTCGATCTCCAAGGAGCGCGCGAAGCGAGCCGAAGCCGCGGAGCTGATCGACTTCCTCGGTCTCGGCCGCTACGCCGACCGTTTCATCGTCGAGCTGTCGACGGGGACGCGCCGCATCGTGGAGTTCGCGTCGGTGCTCGCGGTCGCGCCGCGCGTCGTGTGTCTCGACGAGCCGACCGCCGGTATCGCGCAGCGCGAGGCCGAGGCCTTCGGCCCGCTGATCAAGCGCGTGCAGCGCGAGCTCGACGCGACGCTCGTCGTCGTGGAGCACGACCTCCCGCTCATCATGTCGATCAGCGACCGCATCTACTGCATGGAAGCGGGCGCGGTCATCGCCCACGGCGCGCCGGACGCGGTGCGCTCGAATCCAATCGTCATTGCGTCGTACCTCGGAACCGACGAGCGGGCGATCCAACGGTCGAACGCGTCGGCGGGAACGCCGAGCGCGTGATCCCGGGCGTTAACTACTGGTCGCTCGCGCTGCGCCTCCCGTCCGGTCGGCTCCGCTGCCGCTCCTCAGCTGCCGGAGACGTTCTCGACCGGCGTGACGTGCTTCCAGTCGCCGGACGCGCCGACCGTCGGGTCGTAGGCGACCAAACCGTACGTGTTGTCGGCGTCGTACTTGCCGCGGTGGATCGACGCGTAGATCGTCGACATGTCGTCGATCGATCCGAAGTTGTCGACGGTGTTCACCCAATTCGCGTCGTTCAGGTACGGGCCGACCCGCTTCGCGATGGTCGCGAAGAAGTTCGTGTAGAGACACGCGTCCTCGACCTCGCTGTAGATGTCGTTCTGCTTGCCATTCGGGAGCTTCACGACCTCGTTCGGCGACGGCACCTTCTTCCCCGTCGCCTTCTCCCAGATGTCGCGGCAGAACGCGAAGTGCGACGTCTTGGTGTGCTCGACCCCGGTCTGGCCCTCGGCGGTGATGATGCCGTCGTACGGATTCGGCGAGACGTGCGCCTTCTGCTCGTCGCGCGCGCCGTCGAGCACGCTCGTCGTGTCGGAGACGAGCGACATGTCGGGCACCGCGGCCTTGATCTTCTCGACGAACTGCTTCGACCCGACCTGTTCGCCCACCAGGATCAACGCGTTCGTGCCGTCGGACTTCCAGTGCTCGATGAAGCTGTCGAGCTGGCCCAGTGCGGCCGTCGTGTCGGAGCTCGCGATCGTGAGCGTCGCATCGGTGCCGCGCTGCACACCGAGATCGCGCAGCGCGGGAACGACCACCGAGTTGACGCGCGGCCGATTGGCCGCGATGTCGACGATCGCCACCTTCTTCCCCTCGAGCGTGTGCTTCTCCTTGAGCAACGCCATGATCACGTTCAGGCGCCGCTCGGGCGTGATGTCGGGAGTCAGCATGAACCCGGGCGGTCCGCGGTCGATGACTGACTGCGTCAGCGGGCTGCCGACGACCACAGTGCGATGCTGCTTCGCGAAGCAGAGCTGCGCGGTGCCGTTCGGGTCGTAGAGGGTGCCGATCGCGGCGAACACCTTCTCGTCATCGGTGAGTGAGGTGCACGCGGTCAGCTCCTCCGCGGGCTGGAGCTCGGGTGGGCAGTACGACTTGTACACCGGCACGATCTTGCGGCCGTTGATCCCGCCCTTTTCGTTGATGTCGTCGATGAAGATCTGGTACGCCTGACGCAGGTCGGGCTCGACCGCGTCGACGAACTGCTCGATGCAGGCGAAGTCGATCATCATGACGCCGATCTTGATCTGCGTCGCGGTGACCCCGGTCCCGAGCGAGGTGTCCTGCGGCCGCGTCGTACCCCTGGCCGTGGTCCCGCTACCCGCTTGTGCGTGATGCGCGCCGCTACCGCACGCAGCGGTCACGACGACGAGCAACCCGACCAGTGCCACCCGCCGGATCCGGCGGGTGTCGTGGGGGACGTCTCTCAGCGGGAGCCTCCCGTCAACTAGCCCCGATTGTTCATGGGAACTGTTGAGTCGTGTCCGGCGTGTGTGGGAGCGCGTTCACGGTGCTCTTGTCGTGCTTGTCGCGGTCGGCGAGCGGCGCGACGACGTTGGGGGCCGTGTCGGGACGTGTTCGGGCGTGCGTGGTCAAGCCGCCGCCGATTTCGTGGGCGCCAGTGCGTTCAGGTGAGGAGCGCGACACGCGTGTAGGCGCGGAGTAAGGCGTCGGTGGTGGGCCAGTCGTCGAGGATCCGGACGATCTGTTGGCGGGCGCGGCGTATGAGCCGGGCGGGGGTGTGCCAAAGCTGCCAACGCAACATTTTCGGTTCCGCGATT
>JALYLU010000609.1 GCA_030774075.1 Actinomycetota bacterium
CGTAGTTGATCTGACTGGCCTGACCCTGGAGGCCGGCGCTGGACACAGTATTGATGATCGCGGCGCGCGGCTGGCGGCCTTCCTTCGACTCGTTGCGCCAGTACGCCGAGGCGTGGTGCATCGTGTTGAAGGCGCCGTACAAGTGCACCTTCACGACCGAGTCGAAGTCGTCGGGTGACATCGAGAACATCATCTTGTCGCGCAGGATGCCGGCGTTGTTGACGAGCACGTCGAGCCGCCCGAACGCCTCGATCGCCGAGCCGACGATGTTCTTGGCGCCGTCGAAGTCGGCGACACTGTCGTAGTTGGCGACGGCTTCACCGCCTCGCTTGTTGATGACGTCGACGACATCGTCGGCGGCGCGCTTGTCGGAACCCTCGCCGCTCACCGATCCGCCGAGGTCGTTGACGACAACCTTGGCGCCGTGGTCGGCGAGCATGATCGCTTCGCCCCGTCCGACGCCGTTGCCCGCACCGGTGACGATGGCAACCTTGCCGTCGAGCATGCCCATTTGCGCGTTCCCCCTGCTGCCAAGAAAACTGACGTTGGCGTCACCGTAGCGCGGGCTCGAAAGCTCGTGCCAAGGCCGAGGAGCAAGCGGTCATGTCCGTCGACACGAGCGTGATCGGGCGGCGAACAGGTGCGTGGCGCGTCGCGCTCGACCGTTCCGTACTCGCGAACTTTGCCGCGTCGGTCGGCGATCACCGCGACGTCTACCGCCGCGCCGACGCGCCCGCGTCGCCGACGTTCACCTTCGCCGCGCCGTACTGGTCGAGACTCTCGACCGACGAGCAGCCTGCCGATCCGACCGAGGGCGGCGGGAACCCGATGCACGCCATCATGGGCGAGCTGTACGCCCAGGGCGCGCTCGTGCTGCACGGTGAGCAGGAATTCGTCTACCACCGCACTCCGGTCGCGGGCGACGTTCTCGACGGTGTGCAAACGATCACCGACATCTATGAGAAGGCTTCCGAGAGCGCGCACATGACGTTCGTCGTCATGGAGACGCAGTGGAACGACGCGCGCGACGGTTCGCCCGTGGTGACGGAGCGCTTCAACCTGATTGCCCGGCTCAAGCGATAGGGGACACGCGTGGGACGTCTGCAGGACAAGGTCGCGATCATCACCGGTGCCGGGCAGGGCATCGGCCTCGCGTACGCGCAGCGGTTCCTCGACGAGGGAGCCAAGGTCGTCGTCGCCGAGATCAACGAGGAGCGGGCGGCCGCGGGGATGCGGACACTCGCGGGCAAGGGCGACGCGGTCTTCGTGCCTACGGACATCTCCGATCCCGAATCGGCGCAGGCCTGCGTCGACAAGGCGGTCGAGGCTTTCGGCACCGTGCACATCCTCGTCAACAATGCCGCCCTCTACTACGACATCGACAACTTCGATCCGAGCTTCGAGTACCTGAAGAAGGTGTTCGCGGTCAATCAGTTCGGCGCGTGGCTCATGGTCCGCGCCTCGGCGCCGGTGATGGCGAAGCAGCAGTACGGACGCGTGATCAACCAGTCGTCCGGCGCGGCCTACGCGTACTCGTTCCCGACCTTCGGTGACGAGTTCACCGGCTTGGGCAACTACAGCTACTCGATCACGAAGTGGGGCATCGTCGGGCTCACCAAGTTCATGGCCGCGCAGCTCGGCGCCTGGAACATCACCGTCAACTGCATCGCGCCCGGCGTCACGATGACGGAAGCGACGAAGAAGATCGTCCCCGACTTCTACATCGAGGGAATGACCGCGCAGACCGCGATGAAATCGACGCTCGAGCCCGAGGATCTGGCCGGCGCGTGCGTGTTCTTCGCGAGCGACGACGCCAAGTTCGTGACCGGCCAGACCCTGGTCGTCGACGGCGGCCTCGCGATGCCCGCATAGACCGAAGCCCCTCTTGTGGGGCGCCTGGGCTGTCGATCACGGGTATATGGCCTGGAATCCGGCGAGACGCGCGTTCGGGATCAATACGACGAATGCCGCGATCGCTTTGGTCGTCATCTTGTCGGGCTGGCTGTTGTTCGGGTTCTCGGCCTCGGTGCAACGCAATCATGCCTCGGCGTTGGTGACGAGCCGTCTCGCGACGGTGGTCGAGGCTCTTGACGCCACGGAATGGCATGCCCATGCCACTGGAGCAGTAACAACCCCGCTCGAGTCCGAGTTTCGTGACGCGGGCGCCGAGGCGGATCGGCTGTTGGGGCGGTTGTCGGCCGAAGCGGCGGTCCAGCATCGGGTAGCAGCCGATTACCGCGAGTACCGCGATGCGCTCGGCGTGGAGTTCGACCTGTTGCGGCGGGGTCAGGCCGACGCGGCTCGGGACGTGGATGTGGCGAAGGTGGATCCGGCGTTCGACCGCCTGCGGAGTGACTTGGAGCAGGCGTCCGAGCACGCAAGTGCTGCGGCCACGTCCGCGTTGGCTTCGTTGCGGGTCGCAGCCACGTTGGTGCTGTTGAGTGCGGGCGGCCTTATCAGCTTGATCGCGTGGCGTAGCCGTCGTCGACGCGCCCGCGCGGCAGACGAGCGAGCGGAGGTCGTCGCCGTGAGCGAGCGGCGCTTCCGCGCGTTGGTCAACAACGGCGACGACGTCATCATCGTCACCGATCGCGACGGCGTGATTCAAGAGATGAGCGACTCTGTGAACCACGTTCTGGGGTTGTCGGCGCAGGGGCGGCTCGGCCGCAAGGTCACGGATCTCGTGCATCCCGACGAGACCATCGCAGCCGAGGCAGATCTCGCGCGGACGCTGTCGACCGGGTCGGCGGGACCGTCCGAATGGCGCTGTCGCGACGGTGTCGGCGCGTGGCGCTACATCGAGGTGTCGTGGACCAACCTGTTGGAGCTGCCCGAGGTCGCGGCCGTCGTGTTGAACATGCGGGACGTCACCGAACGGCACCGGCTCGAAACGGAGCTGCGTCATCGCGCCTTCCACGATTCGTTGACCGGCCTCGCGAACCGGGCGTTGCTGCGCGACCGCATCGAGCATGCGATGGCCCGCCGCGAAACCTGTGAAGCGGCGCTCATGGTGGTGGATCTCGACGGGTTCAAGCACATCAACGACAGCCTCGGTCATCTGGCCGGTGATCACGCCTTGGCCGTCGTGGCGGACCGCCTGCGGGGCGTCAGCCGCCCGGGAGACACCGTGGCCCGCCTGGGCGGCGACGAGTTCGCGCTGCTCATCGAGGACCCCATGTCGCGGGACCAGCTGCAAGCATTGGGG
>JALYLU010000610.1 GCA_030774075.1 Actinomycetota bacterium
GAATACCCGCGCGACGAGCTCGTGGGCATGTCGGTCGACCTGCTGTTGCCCGAAAAGACCCGCGGACTGCACGCCGGGAGGCGGGCGGAGTACGCCGCGCGCCCCCGGACCCGGCCGATGGGGACGGGACTCGCCCTCCGCGGGCGCAGACGGTCGGGCGCCGAGTTCCCGCTCGAGATCAGCCTGAGCCCGCTCCGCATGGGCGACGGGTTGCTGGTGATCGCGGTCATCCGAGACGTCACGGAGCGCCGCGCGGCCGACGAGGAGCTGCAGCTCGCGCGCGAGGAGCTCGCGCTGGTCGACGACCGGGAACGGATTGCGCGCGACCTCCATGACACGGTGATCCAACGACTCTTTGCAGTCGGCCTCTCCTTGCAGGGGGCGCTCACCCGCGCCGCGGGCGACCCCGCGATCGAGCGGATCCAGCTCGCCATCGACGAGATCGACGTGACGATCCGCGACATCCGATCGTCGATTTTCGCTCTGCACACGCGCCGGGCCTTCGCCGCGAGCTTGCGCGACGACGTCCTCCTCATCGCCCGCGAGGCCGCGCGTGCTCTGGGATTCGAGCCCTCGGTGATCTTCGATGGCCCCGTCGATTCCGTCGTGACCGACGAGATTCGTGAACAGCTCGTGGCTACTCTGCGCGAGGCACTCAGCAATGTGACCAAGCACGCCAACGCTTCGAAGGTGAACATCGAGCTCGTCGCCGACGCGAACCAAGTGTCCTTGCGCATCCGCGATGACGGCGTCGGGATCGACACCCACCGCGAAGGAAACGGTTTGCGCAACATGAACGAACGGGCAATCGCATTCGGCGGCAGGTGCGAGATCAGCCGGTCGTCTGCGGCCGGCGGAACCAATATCCAGTGGCGCGTTCCGGTCGACGCCAAGGCTGCCCACTGAATCCGGCTCGCCGCCCGCTCAGGTGGGCGAGGTGAGCACGACGTCGATACCGCGAGCCGTCGAATCTAATTCGCGCAGCCGCGCCAACATCCGCACGACCGCGGCCTCGCGTCGGCGCGGCGCGAGGCCCTCGAGACCGCTGACCGACACGAGAAGGCTGCCGCAGCGCCGCGTCACCGACGCCCGGGCATCGGCCCGCGCATCGTCCGCGCTCTGCGTCGTCTGCAGCGCCTCGCTCGCGACGCGAGTGTGGCGCGGCAACTCGGCGGCCGCGACCTCCTCGCATGCGCCGACGACATCGCCGTCGCGATCCAACAACCGCGCTTCGTAACCCTCGTAGGGATCGAGCACCGCCGACCCGGCGACGACGAGGGGCACGTGATGCATGAGCGCGCAGCGCACACCGTCTTCCTGCGGAGCCGGCTGCGACCGGGGCCTCAACCGAACGGTCAAGGCCACGTCGACGGCGTGCGACAGCACCGGGCACGACGATTGATCCTCGACGCCGCGGCACGGGAACGCGGGTGCGCCGGGCTCGTGGCATCGGAGCGCGACATGACCAGCCTCCGTCAGATCGAGAGCGGCTTGATCTGCCGCGCCGCGCTCGCTTTCAAGCACCATGACGTTCAAGGGCATCGAACATCCTCCTCGGTTTGCATGCGACTGTGCGACGGGATGCGCCGGCCCGTGATAGTCCCACCTCTGATGCGTAACCACGTCGGCTTCGGTCCGGGGCACCATCCACTGAGCGGGAGTCGCTCGAGACGCGCGATCTCGTGCGGGTTGCGCACCTCCTCGGCCTCGCCGAGAACGAGGACGCTCCAGCCGGTGTGATAAATGCGGTCGATCCCGTCGCATTCGAATGCGACCGGACCGTTGCGCGCCGCGTAGAGCTTGGTCCCCTCGTCGGTGCGCAGGACGACCGCGCTGCCGTCCAGGGTGAAATTCACCGGAAACACGAGCGGGCGACCACCTACGATTACGCCCAGACGGCCCAGCGGCGCCCGGGCGAGCAACTTCAGGCATTCGTCCAGCTCGAGCAGCTCCAGCCCGGTGCGACGATCGATGCTCACGCTGATGTTCGTGTCCATGTCTGCATCCTCACGGAATGCAATGGCGCGCGTCAGGGCCGATGGTCACGAATCGGGGGGCGCATCGTCCTTTCGCTTCGTCGAGAGCTTGGTGGCGAACACCGCGGCTTCGGTTCGCCGCTCCATCCCTAACTTCGAGAGCAGGTTGGACACGTAGTTCTTCACCGTCTTTTCGGCCAAGAAGAGGCGCTCACCGATCTGGCGATTCGTGAGGCCCTCCGCGATGAGGTCGAGGATCTTGCGCTCCTGATCGGTAAGCCGAGCGATCCGCGGATCCTCCGCCGGACCGTTACGCATCCGTTCCAGAACGCGAGCCGTCACGCTCGGGTCGAGGAGCGACTGGCCCCCAGCCACTCTGCGGACGGCATCCACGAGATCGGTCCCCTTGATCTGTTTCAGGAGATAGCCGGCCGCACCGGCCATGATCGAGTCGAACAACGCCTCGTCGTCGGAGAACGACGTCAGGATCAGGCACTGGATCGAGCCGTCGATCGAACGCACCTCCCGACAGACTTCGACGCCGTTGCCGTCGGGCAGCCTCATGTCGACGATCGCGACATCGGGCTTGGTGGCGGGGATGCGGGAAACCCCTTCATCGGCGGTGCCGGCCTCTCCGACGATCTCGATGTCGTCCTGCGCCTCGAGGAGCTCGCGGACGCCGCGACGGACGATCTCGTGGTCGTCCAGCAAGAACACCCGAATACTCATCGCTCCCCCGGTCGCCCTCGTCCGAGAGTACTTCGCGCGAGCATCAGGCTCAGGTGCGCATCCGGCGCATGTCCGCCGGAATCTGCGCGCGTGCCGGTGCGACCCGGATCTTCACGTCGATCGCGACGACGCCGTCCGGCGACGCGACGACGGGATTCAGATCCATCTCCGCGATCTCGGGGATCTCGTCGGCGAGGGCGCCGACGCGCAGGATCAGGTTCTCGAGCGCGGCGAGGTCGACTGCCGGCTGTCCTCGATAGCCGAGCAGGAGTTGTGAACCGCGCAAGGATCGGACGAGGTCGTGCGCGTCCGCGTCGGTCACCGGCACCAGGTGCAGCGCACGATCCGCGAGCAACTCCGCGGTCACGCCTCCGAGTCCGAACAATACGAGCGCGCCGAACGACGGATCGTGAGTGATTCCCACGATGACCTCGACGCCGGCACCGACCATCGGTTGCACGACCGCGCCGGTCATCACCG
>JALYLU010000611.1 GCA_030774075.1 Actinomycetota bacterium
CTGCCGTGCTGTACGGCTGACGAGGGAATACGCGGGGCGTTCGTGACGCCTGCTCCCGTCCTGTCCCTCGCAGTCCGGCAACGAACGACACCATTCAGGCACCACGCGCGATGCAAGACGATGCGGATGTACCAAGCGCAATCTCACGGAGAGTCGGCCTGCTACGGCAACCGCCGTACGGTGTGCTCGGAGCATCACTTACCACGCGCGTTGACGGCCGATTGCATCTCGGGTTACATAAAGTTTCGGACGGTCCCCCGCTAGATCCATCGATGTGGAAACGCGTGAACCGCTTCGGGATGGCACTATCGAATCAGCCGTGCCCGCTCAAGAGGTGCGCTTCTACGAAATCGGCCGGTCGCATACGCGTTGTCTGCAAGAACTGGTCAAACCAGAACCAGTCCTGACGGCCGAACCGGGCGGATCAGCCACGGCCAAGTGCACTGTCTCGCTTCACAGCCCCCGACCGAAGGGATGTGGCTCATCGAACTCGACCTCAACGTTCAAACTCAGTGCAGCCGCTTCGTCCCGTACCGGTGAAGTCTCGGCCGCGGCGAAACCGGCGGGCTCTGCGGCCATCCCTGAGACCACATCGCACCAACGGTGGAGCAGGTCGCGATGAGCGGCGCTCAGGTCGCGAGTGACGGGCATGTACCAACTCCGCTCGAAGTGCTCGGCGCTGGTCAGCTCTTTGATGTGGGACACCAGCCGCCGACAGGCATCCTCGGAGTCGAGGCGCAACCAGTTGTCCATGCACGGCGCCATCGCATACCAGTTGCGTAGCACGTTTTCGTACACGTTCTGCCACGTCGGCTCGAGTTTGGTGAGCGTTGGCGGGCTCTCGAGCGTGCGGACGATCAACTCAGTGCCCGCGGCGGACGGGTCGGAGGATGGCGCGACTTCCCAGGTCTCGCATCCCGCAGCACCACCGTTGACCGCGAGAGACGCAACCCCGTCAGCACCGGTGGTCAGCGACGACGTCGGCACCGACGGTCGGCGTATGGTCAGGGACACGGGCGCGCCCGGTGCGGCACCTCGAACGCGGACCCGCAGGCTCACCGTTGCCGAATCGCCCTGATCCAGGTAGACGACTGGGCGGTCGGCGGTGATCGCCGTCGGTACCTCGTCGAGCAGGAGCTCGGGCGGTGTTGTCGACGAGCGCACCTGGAGAGTGCCGGCCCGTGCCGCCTCAGCCTGCGTTGTGGTCAACACCAACGTGACGATGCCGCTCATGGCCTCGTAGGCGGTTCGCTCGTAGTCGGTCGGACGGAGGGTTCCGAGCTCCACCTCTTGGGTATCGGTCCGCGCCACGACCGTGAGCGTCCCGAACTCCCCCTTCGTCGCGGTGGGGTCGGTCTCGGGGATGCTGTTCGCGAGATCGAGCACGAGGCGGTCGGTCTCGACACGAGCGAACCCCGCTCCCCAACCGGTCGGTCCGGTCAGGAGCCGTTCACTGGGTAACGAGGGCGCTTCGTCCGACCGCCAGAGCCCGATCACTCCGACGACGAGGCCGCGCGCAGGGTTCGGATGGAAGCCGCCAGCCGTGATCGCCGCAGCCAACTCGCCATCGGACACGGGTTGGGCGGTACCGATCCCGTTGTACAGCGTTCGGTACGCGTTGAACCGTACCGTGAGACCAGCGACGGACGGGTCGGCGAGGGTGTCGTGCAGCGTGGTGAGCGCATGAGATCCGCGTGAAATCACCTCAAGCAACGCCGACCGGGCTGAGGCTTGCCAGACGACCGACGCCACTCCGGCAACGCTCAACGACGGATTCCGACGGAAGTTGATCCACCTCGCGATCATCGGATGTTCGCTCGGCATCAAGATGCGGTCGCCGCCATCTGTGCCGAGTTCGAACCGGTCGTAGAAGAGCTGCGAACTCGTCGCGCCGTACGGCTCGGCGTCGACGAGCTTGCCCGACAGCGTGACGACGCGACCGACGATGTCATCATCGACGCCGACGCCGGCGCCGAGGTCCACACCCACCACGGTGGCGCCCACCAGGTTGGTGCGATGGGTCCCGTGAGGGTTCCAGTTCCCTCCCGCCGTGATCGCGGCGCGGGCCTTGGCTCGGAAGACATCTTCGGGCCGGGTCCCGGAGGGAGACTCCGGCGGCACATCGGGCAAGGTCGCCTTGTCGGTCACCTCGTCGTAGAACTGTTTGTCATTGTTGGTCGTGATGGGATCCCAGGTGATCTCGCCTCGGAAGTAGATCCGGGGTGTCTCGAGCACGGACATGAGTTGCTCCTGTCTTGATCGAACGGCGGCGCAGTCAGTGTGCGAGCTCGGGTCGGTAGCGGAACGCCGGTCCGGCGACGTCCGCGGTGCCGGCGAGCGGAGTGGCGAAGGCTTCTCTCGCTGCCCCTCGAAGGTCGAACATCGCGCGCACGGCCTCGCCGAGTCGCAGTGGCGAGCCGCCGGTCGCCGCCTGGAGTTCGTCGAGCATCGCGGTGAAGGCGCGATCACAGTGGTCCTGCGCAGCCTGCGCGGTCGGATCGCCGCTGAAGTCGTGTTCACCGGGGTTGGTGATGGCGGGCGCGACCGCGGACCAGTCGACGGTGAGAGACGCTCCCCAGCTGAAGCCTTCGGGCTTCAATTGATCCCGCTCGAGTTGCTTGCCGCGTTGGATTTCCTCGAACCGGTAGTAGTGCGCGACCTCGCCGTCGAAGTCGAGCGGCGCCTTCGCAGTTCCCTCGCCCTCGCGCACGATGACGTCGATCGCGCGGCTGGCCGCCGCGTAGTCACCGATCTCGAACAACCGGCCGGCGAAGAAGGGGTGATCGCCGAGTTGGTTGCGCGCGGTCGACCAGGCCGTCGTCGGCAGGTCGGCGAGCGCCTGATCCAAGGCGCGGTAGAACGAGCCGATCGTGTCGAACGTGGGCGCGAACGCGTCCTCGAACTCGAGCGGGTCTTCTGGCGCTTCGATGTGCATCGCCTGCTCGACGGCCGCGGGTGAAAACGGAATGAGCGATACAGAGAAAGCGGTCCCGCCATCAGCCCCGATCGAGTAGGGCAATGGGGCGGGATACCTCGGGACGCCGGCGGCATCGGCCAAGCGTGGCGTACCGCCGATCGCGTTGAGCATGTTGCACGCGAGCGCGACATGCACCATCTCAGCCATCGCGATCGATCGCACGCGCGCTCGCGCCGGGTCGTTCGTCATGTCCTCGATCGAGTA
>JALYLU010000612.1 GCA_030774075.1 Actinomycetota bacterium
AGGCAAGCGCACGCTCGACCGGTCGGACGTGTTCCAGTAGGCGTTGCCGACCTCGAGTCGACTCAGGATCCGCTCCGCACGCCCACGGTCACGAGAGAACACCGCCGCGCCGAGCCCGAACTCGGTGTCGTCGAGGCACGCGAGCGCTTCCGCGTCGTCGCGGACTCGCTGCACGCCGATGACCGGACCGAATGTCTCGTCGCGCATGACACTCATGCTCGGGTCGACGTCGACGAGCACTGTCGGCGCGAACCAGGAACCCGGTCGGTCGATCCGTGCCCCGCCGCAGACGACCCGCGCACCTTTCCCGACCGCGTCCGCGACCTGCGCTTCGAGCACGTCGACCTGCGCCGCGCGCGCGAGCGGCCCGAGATCGGTCTGCTCGTCTTCGGGATCGCCGGTGCGGTACGCACTCACGGCGTCGCCCAGGGCGTCGACGAAACGGTCGAAGATCGCGTCGTGCGCGTAGACGCGCTCGATCGCGGAGCAGGATTGGCCCCCGTTGTAGAAGGCGCCCTCCGCGACCGCGAGGGCCACCGACTCGACGTCGACGTCGTCGCAAACGTAGGCGCCGTCCTTCCCGCCGAGCTCGAGCTGGAGACGCACGAACCGATCGGAGACCGACCGGGCGACGCGCCGCCCGGTGTCGTACGAGCCGGTGAAGCACACCATGTCGACGTCGGACGCGACCAGAGCGGCACCCACCGCGCCGCCACCGACGATCGCCTGTACAACGTCGACGGGTACGCCGGAGCGGTGCATGACGTCGACGAGGCGCAATCCGGTGAGGGTTGCGTGCTCGGAGGGCTTGTAGAGAACCGCGTTGCCGGTGAGCAGCGCCGGCACGATCGTGTTGAGCCCGACGAAGTACGGATAGTTCCACGCGCTGACGTGCGCGACCAGCCCGACGGGATCGTGGGTGACGCGCTCCTCGCTCGCTACCCCTGCATCGGCGGTCACCGAACGCGCGGCGATCACGTCGCCGACGTGTTCGATGTTCCAGTCGATCCGCTCGAGGACCGCGCGCACCTCGTTGCGTGAACTCACGATCGGCTTGCCGACCTCACGGGTCGTGAGACGCGCACACTCCTCCGCCTCGGCCGCGAGAAGGTTGCGGAAGGCGCGCAGGATCTCGGCTCGCTCGGCGTAGGGACGCGCGGCCCAGTCGGGCTGCGCACGCCGGGCTCGCTCGACCTTCCGTTCGACCTCACGCTCTTCGGTGACCGCGACGCTCCTCACGTGCTCGCCCGTCGCGGGGTTGCGTACCTCGAGTGAGCGTTCGACACGCGCCTCGAGCTCCGCGCCGGGCGCGGGCTGGCTCGAGGGCTCGGGATCGGGCGCGGGCTCGGATCCGGTCAAGACTGCAGGTTCGGGCGGGCTCGCCGCGGCCGGGGCTACGTCCGATTCGTCGGCCGAGACGACGAGGGTCACCCAACGCGACTCCTTCTGCCCCGGTCGGCGCTCGAGTTGGCGCACGTATCCGCGATCGGCCAGGCGTTGGAGGGTCTCCTCGACGTCGTCGAGCGACCGGAACGAGTGCCAGCGCTCGGAGCGCTGCTTGAGCTCCCCGGGCGTCTGCGCGCCGCGCAGCAACAGCACGCCGAGCACCGAGTACTCAGGCACGGAGAGTTGCAGCGCCTCGTCGACGACGTGGCGGTGCTTCACGACCCGCTGGCCCGTCGCCCGCACCCGGCGAGACACGCCCTTGTCGCGCAGCCCTTCGAGCACCCGCTCGACCGTCGACTCGTCGAACGAGACGATCGGATCGCGATTGGTGCTCTGATTGCACGCGTTGATCAACGCGTTGACCGACAGCGGGTAGTTGTCGGGCGTCGTGACGGCCTTCTCCATGAGGCAACCGAGGACGCGTGCCTCCTCGGCGCTCAGGCTGATCATCCGAGCACCAGCTCCGCGATCGTTCGCAGCTGCTCGGTCGCGCCCGAGACGACCATCGTCGTCACCGCCGACGCGCGCCACATCTCGAGGTCGTCGCGGATCTTCTCTCGCGGACCGACGAGCGCGACGTCTTCGACCAGGCGCGTCGGTACCGCAGCCGCGGCCTCCGCCTTCTTGCCGTCGAGGTAGAGGTCCTGAATCAACTTCGCTTCGCCCTCGTAACCCATCCGTCCGAATACGTTGTTGTGGAAGTTCACTTCGCGCGCACCCATCCCGCCGATGTAGAGCGCGAGCATGGGCCGGTACATGTCGGCCGCGGTCTCGACGTCGTCGGCGATGATGACCGGCACCATGCACGCGACCTCGAACGTCTCCGCAGTCCGTCGCGCGCCCGGCCGGGCGAATCCTTCGACCAACGCGTCGCGATAAAAGCCGTCGACGCGCGGTGCGTAGAACATCGGCAGCCAGCCGTCGGCGATCTCGGCCGCGAGCGAGACGTTCTTCGGACCTTCGGCGGCGATGTAGATCGGCAGGTCGGCACGCAGTGGATGCGTGATCGACTTGAGCGGCTTGCCGAGCCCGGTGCCGCCGTGCAGGGGCAATTGATAATGCTCGCCGTCCAGCTCGACCGGCGCCTCCCGAGCGAGCACCTGGCGCACGATGTCGATGTACTCGCGCGTTCGGCCGAGCGGCTTGCGGTAGTCGTCGCCGTACCAACCCTCCGCAACCTGCGGGCCGGACGCGCCCAGGCCGAGCACGAACCGGCCGCCCGAGAGGTGATCGAGCGTCAGCGCGGCCATCGCCATCGCGGTCGGGGTCCGGGCGGAGAGCTGGCAGATCGAAGTACCGAGCTTGATGCGCGACGTCTGCGCACCCCACCAGGCAAGCGGCGTCAGCGCGTCCGATCCGTAGGCCTCGGCCGTCCAACACGAGTCGAAGCCCAGCCGTTCGGCTTCCGCGAGTGCGACCGGAACGCCCACCGGCGGCTGTGCGCCCCAGTAGCCGATCATGTGTCCGAGCTTCAGTTCGTGCGGCATGCCTCGCAGCCTACGAGGACCGATGCGCGTACGTCGCCGTCGACGCAGAGCCATGCTGCGAAGCCGTCCTCGGTGTCGGCCACGGCCAGGTCGACCGCGTCGGCGAGGTCGAGACCCGTCCGGAACTCGATCTCGGCGTTCCGGACGCGCGGGCGACCACGGCGAGCGAGCTCGTCTTCGACCGCCGCCCAGTACGCCGCGTTGTTGACGTGCCCGACGACGTCGAGATCGGTCGCGCGCAGCGGCCA
>JALYLU010000613.1:0-1943 GCA_030774075.1 Actinomycetota bacterium
GGACGCGAGGATGAGCAACCCGAACCCAACACGAATCAGCCATTTCGTCACGGCTCAGGCTCCGCGGTGTAGTCGAGCGGCCTCACTCCCGGGAACTGCAGCCGCTCGGACACATCGGCCCAGACGCGAAGTTCCTCCTCGGGCGAAGCCGGCCACGGACGGCGCAACTTCGTGAGCAGATCGTTGCGGTGGACGTCGAACGCAGCGCGGATCGCCCAGCCGTAGTCGACCGCCGCCTCGACCGCGGTGCGGTACGTCGCCCAGGCGACCAGAAGGCCGCCGAGGACCAGCACTAGGAAGAGCGCGCCGCCGAGATGCTCCAGCATTGCGTAGATCCCGCCGGCCACCGCCACGACCGTCGATAGGAATGACAGGAGCAGCAGGAACTGCATGGTATCGAACGGTGTTGCCGCGGCCGCGAGCGCCGTATCAGGAAGCAACAGAAAGAGCCTCGGCCACACGACGAGCGAATACGCGCCGAACGCCGTCCCTGGGTAGTCCTCCGCAGCTCCGATGACATTGCCGAGCGCGGTCGCACGTTCTTTCCCCGCGGCCGGAAACCGCAACTCGACATCCTGGGTCGCCTTGTTGCGGAGTTTCCGTTGGCGCGCGCACCCGCTGTCGTGCAACGGCTTGGGCCACAGATGGCCTTCGTAGAGGCGCACAAGGAGAATCGTCGCGTTCAATGCGATCGCGGCCAGGAGGAACGCGACCGCCACCGCCGACGCCGCGATCACCGCCTGCACGGTGCCCGATGCATCGTTCCACTTGTCGACCCATTGCCCAATACCGCCGTTGGCAGAAGCCACGAGGAGGCTGCAGGATGCGAGGAACACGAAGACCGGAAAGAATGCGTTCAGCAAGAACTTCTTGTCGACGAGGTTCTTGACTTCGTCGAGCGCAGCGGCAACCACTTCAATACGCCTCGAGAATGCCTGGGCAAGGCCCTCCGGCGGAGGCCGCAGCCGCGCACGGCCGCCCGTCGATGACCCCGTCTTCGCACCACCAAAGATGGTGATCGACAGCGGTGCAGCGGTACTTCGACCAGCCCTCACGTGCCTTCTCGCCACACTCTGGGCCGCCCGGCTTGGTCGTCGTCCCCGACGGAAGTTGGATTCCGGTCGGCGACGCAAGCTGGATGCCTGTCGGCGAAAGCGCGTACGTCATGTAGTCGCTGCGACCGGCGACGTCGCGAACGCGCATTCGCACCCGCCCACTGCGCTTCCGCCGCACGGTTCTCTGGCGGTACTTGATCCTGTCGTCGTCGATCGCGTCCGCGTGCAGAGCGTCGATCACTGACTCGTACTCGGCGTCGGCCAGGCGTTGCTTCAGCACCGCGGCATCGAAGACGCCGCGCACGACCCGACGCGAGAACCTCGCCGATGGCGTCCCCTCGACCACCACCGCCATCTTGACGTTCGGCTTGCCGAGTTCGTCGATGACGTCGTTCGTGTTCCTCGCTAGGTGCTCGACGCTATAGATCTTCGCAACCAGCACCCCTCTGGGCGATCCCCCACTCTCCACCATCGCGGCCTCCCCCGTGGGCGCGGAGCGACGGTAGCGCACTTTGCTTCTGCACGCGCCGAGCTCGAAGTAGCCCGGCCGTTTCGGTGGGACGTCGGGATCCGACTCAAACCGCGAGCGCGGTGCTAACCGAACTTGCGATCCGCGCCGCTTCACCGATTTGCTGTTTCCGGTGACCACGAACCAATGCGAGTCTTTGGTCATGGTTGGTGCGACGACGGGCGAGATGGCGCTCCGGGTAGCGATCGCGAGCGCGAGCGTCTCGCTCACAAGTCTTGTGTGGCAGCTGACCCTCTACCGCCTCTCGGGCGCGCGCGCATCGTCGTTCGGTTGATTCCCGCGGTCGTCACTGAGGCCGGGCACATCATCCGGGGTCCGGCCAAGGGGTGGCGAGCGTCGATGCCGGAGACGATGAACAT
>JALYLU010000613.1:1953-3178 GCA_030774075.1 Actinomycetota bacterium
GATGAACATCGTGCGCGACCGCCCCTGTCGGCGCTCGCACAAGCCTCCCCGGAGCGGGCAACCTGTGCGGGTGCTTTCGTTCGGGACTGAGCGGCCTGCGCGTTGTCGCACACGCCGTCTTACGGGGCGACTCGTAGTCGCCGCGGTGGCAACACACGCCGTCGCGTGCGCCGCACATTCGCCGCGCTATTACACGCCCCGGTTGTACGGATCCCTACGTCGACAAGGCCAACCGGTCGCGGGAACCGTTGTCGCGTCACTCCCGAACGGACGAGTCGCTGCTTCGATGCACACCGCTGCGCTGGGCGATTTCGCGTTCGATCTTCCCCCCGGCAACACGTACACGATTCGGGGAACAACGGACGATCGCACACGATGCGCCCCAGCGTCCATTGCGATAGCAAAGGTGAAGATAGCGGGCCCGCAAGGGCCGTCTCCGCCGTGGAGTGTCTCTCTGACTTGCGCTCCGGCGAGGGTAGTTGGAGGTGAGATCGACGCGCCCAGGGACGTAAGCGTCTCGGTCGTTTCGGGGCACGAAACCGAATACGTATCTGCTATGCGCTCGCAGATGCGCTCCGGATCGGGCAATGTGAGTGCTCTCGGTACGTGCAACGGGAATGACGACGCCCTTCATGATGATTAGGCCTGCTTCCCTGGATGACACCGACGCCATCGCCGCGTACCACCACCGATGTTGGGTGATCGCCTTCTCCTCGCTGTTGGAGCCTGGCATGGTCGATCGGATGGACCCCCGCGGCAAGATCGACCGATGGCGCAGCTGGCTTGCTCCCGAGTCTGGCTTCGTCACCATGGTGGCTGATAAGTCGGGTGCTCCGATCGGTCATACGACAGTCTCGGGACATGAACTGGTTCACCTCTTCGTCGATCCCGACCATTGGGGCCAAGGACTGGGACGACAGCTGCTCGAAGTCGGGGAAGGCCTACTCCGCAACGATGGGTACCGCGAGATCGAGTTGAACACGATGGTCGGTAACGACCGCGCGATCGCCCTCTATCGCGCGGCCGGGTGGACCCTCACCGATCGAGTGGTACACGCAGACCAAGATGGCGTGGTCTACGACGAGCACGTCCTCGTCAAGCGTCTCGATTGAATGTCCAGGACGCGACATAACGCAGCCGATCTGGGTGCCTCCGGCGGGTGACGCCTCGGTCGTCATGAGGGTGCGAATGGAAAGTCGTTGGATCGACCGATGCTCCCCTCGCC
>JALYLU010000614.1 GCA_030774075.1 Actinomycetota bacterium
CCTCGCACGTCGTCGACCCGGATCCGGCATGGGCGACCGCGGTCGCCGACCGGTACGCGCGCTTCTGCGAAATCGCGGGTTGAGGGTGCGCGGTCCGGACGACCCTGCGTTAGCGTGGCCGTCGTGCGGGTAACGACGCGGGCAAGCTGAACGTGGCGCTCGACATCTCGATCGACCGCGACGCGTGCATGGGCTCGGGCAACTGCTCGTTCTGGGCCCCTGGTGTTTTCGACCTCGACGACGAAGGAATCGCGGTGGTCGTCGATCCCGGCGCGCAACCCGACGACAAGGTGATCCTCGCCGCGCAGGGGTGCCCGACCCAGGCCATCTCCATCCTGCGCGACGGCCAGAAGATCGTCTGAGCCCACCGTTTTCTTGCCAACTGTTTGCTGGTTTTCTGTACGCCACGCGTCGTTTTTCTTGCCAACTGTTGTGCTCGTTTTCGGGAATGTTGTGGCCCGGAGCTGACGGGGATGTCAGGCGCGCGCGACTATCGACGAATGCCGATCGGGATCACAGAGGAACACGAGCACCTGCGCCGCGCCGTCCGGCGTTTTGTCGACGACCACATCGACCCGGGTGTTGTCCGCGAGGCACTGGAAGCCGCGACGCAGGTCCGCCCTACGTTTTGGGACGCGCTGGCCGAGCCCGGATGGATCGGACTCCACGTCGACGAGGCCCACGGGGGGAGCGGCGCGAGTCTCCTCGAGCAAGCCGTGGTGATCGAGGAGCTCGGGCGAGCGTGCGCGCCCGGACCGTACGTCCCGACTGCGATCGTCGCCGCGCTGTTGCAAGCCGACCGCGGTCCGGCCGCCGACGCGTTGCTCCCGAAGTTCGCAGCCGGCGAGCTCACGGGCGCGGTCGCGCTCGACGGTGCGACGCTCGTGACCGGCGGAGCCGCCGCCGACGTGATCGTCTGCACGGTCGACGGGGCTTGGTACGCCCTCGACGCCGCGGCCGTCCGCGTGCATGAGGTCAAGAGCATCGACCTAACGCGCCGGTTGGCGCGCATCGACCTCGACGCGGCAACCAGCGCAGCCAAATCGGCACCCGAGCGGATGCTCGCGCACCTCACCGAGGAGCGGGTGCGCCTGATCTCCGCGACGCTGTTCGCGGCCGAGGCGATCGGCATCGCGCAGTGGTGTGTCGACACCGCGTCCGAATACGCAAAAGTGCGCGTGCAGTTCGGCCGTCCGATCGGTCAGTTCCAGGGTGTGAAGCACCGGTGCGCGGAGATGCTGGCGCGAGTGGAGCTCGCCCGCGCCGCGGTGTGGGACGCGGCCGCCGCGGCCGACGACCTCACCGATCTGGGCACCGCGCTCGCCATCGCCGCCGCGGCTGCGCTCGCGTTCGATGCCGTGTTCGCGAACGCCAAGGACTGCGTGCAGACCCTGGGCGGCATCGGCTTCACCTGGGAGCACGACGCGCATATCTACCTTCGCCGTGCGATGACGCTGCACCAGCTCACCGCGTCGCCCGACGAGTGGCGCATCCGCGCGGCACGGGCGGCGATGCAGGGCGCGCGTCGTCGATTGGCCGTCGACCTTCCCCGTCACGGCGGTGATGACGGTGACGGCCACATCGAGGTGTTCCGAGCCGAGGTGCGGGAGCTGCTCGCCGAGATCAAGAAGCTGCCCGCGCGGGAGCAACTCGACCGGCTCGCCCACGCGGGCTTGGTCACGCCGGGTTGGCCCGCACCCTGGGGACGCGACGCCAAGGCGCTCGAACTGCTCGTCATCGAGGAGGAGTTCCGCGCCGCGAAGATGACGAAGCCGAACATCGGGGTCGGCGGGTGGGCGTTGCCCAACCTGATCGTGCACGGAACCGCTGCGCAGCGGGAGCGTTGGATCATGCCCACGCTGCGCGGCGAGATCGGCTGGTGCCAGCTTTTCAGCGAGCCCGGCGCGGGTTCCGATCTCGCGTCGTTGTCGACGCGCGCGACACGCGTCGAAGGCGGCTGGCTGCTGAACGGCCAAAAGGTGTGGACGTCGATGGCAAAGGAAGCCGACTGGGGCATCTGCCTGGCGCGCACCGATCCCGAGGCGGCGAAGCACGACGGCATCTCGTGCTTCATGGTCGACATGCGCACACCCGGCATCGACATCCGGCCGCTGCGAGAGCTGACCGGCCAGGCGATGTTCAACGAAGTCTTCTTCGACGACGTGTTCGTGCCCGAGGACTGCCTGGTCGGCCGCGAGCACGACGGGTGGCGCTGTGCTCGAACGACGCTCGCCAACGAGCGCGTGTACATGGGGTCGGGCAATACGATCGGTGGCGGCGTCGTCGGCGTGCTGAAGGCGATCGAGGCGCGGGGCCTGGCCGATGACCGCTTGGCGCTCGGCGAGGCGGGCGGCCTCGTGGCGACTGGCCACGCGCTGTCGGCCCTCGGGTTCCGCCTGACCCTGGCCGCGTTGGCGGGCGCCGACCCTTCGGGCTCGGAAGCGGCGGTCCGCAAGCTGCTCGGCGTACAGCATGACCAGCACGTGCAGGAGGTCGGCATGCTGGTCGCGGGTATCGAGGCCATGGCTGCGGAGGGCGACGCCTCGGCCTGGTCGGCGTCGTTCTTGTTCAACCGATGCCTGACCATCGCCGGGGGTACGAGCGATGTCCAGCGCAACGTGATTGCGGAACGTCTGCTCGGTTTGCCTCGGGATCCGTAGCGAAGGCAGACGGGGTTCCTGAACCGGCCCAGAAGTTGACGCCGGTGTCAGGTAACCGATAGTCGTAGCGCTTCATGAGTGAGCGCGCACTCGACTACACACACCTCTCGGCCGGCGACGCCGGACCGGCGATCAGCCACCCGCTCACGCGTACCGATCTCGTCAAGTACGCGGGCGCGAGCGGCGACTTCAATCCGATGCACCACGACGAGATCGCCGCGCAACAGGCCGGCCTGCCGTCAGTGTTCGGCCATGGCATGTTCACGGCCGGCCTCCTCGCGACCGCGATCACCGACTACGTCGGGATCGGCAACCTGAAGTCGTACCGGGTCCGCTTCACGAAGCAGACCTGGCCGGGCGAGGTGCTGACAACGAAGGTCACGGTGCGCGAGAAGCGCGCCGGCAACGAGGTCGTGCTCGATTGCTCGGTCGCCAACGAGCAGGGCGAGACAAAGATCCAGGGCGAGGCCGTGGCGGTGCTCCCGTGAGACGACAGCGCAGCGACCGCACGGG
>JALYLU010000615.1 GCA_030774075.1 Actinomycetota bacterium
GACGAGTACCGCGCGACCCTGGTCCCCTACCTGGCGGCGGCCGACGGCACCCGGTTGTTCGACGACGCAGGCAAATTCCGTCAGCTCGACCTCGTGTCCGGCACCGCCTTCGATAACGGCATGATCGGCCTGCAGTACCGGCGGCGACGGTAAACCGAGGAGGTAGACGAGCCCGAGGCCCGCACCGAGCCCGAGCAAGCCGAGCCCGACCCCGACCGTCCCAGCGTCGCCGACCCCGATCCCGAGCCCCTCGACCTCGCCGCCAGGAGGCCTGCCAGGGCCGTAGCCCCCCAGAGACACGAAGGCCCCCGGAGCCCTCTACCTCCGGGGGCCTTCGCGCGTCACGGTTAGGTTGCAATGTTGAAAACCTCACTTGTTCTGTCGATCTCGTGGCAGAACCGCACGCACATCCCGCGATGCGCGGCGTACTCGCGTAACTCCTGCTGTATGTCCTGTGGCGGCGGTTAGACGCAGGGCCGTTTGCCTCGTCTAGCTGGCGGTCAGCTACAGCGCGAAGCCGGCGGCGGCATCGCGGAAGGCGGTGGCGGGGTCGTGGGCACGCCCTCGGGTCCGTGAGGTCGGACGGGGCTGCGCAGGTGGGTGCGCGCGCGGCGATCACGCGTTGTCACACTTGTTGCCAATGATCGTCAGATAGTCATGGGCCTGGGGATGCGGGACAGATGCAGGTCTCAGAACGAGGAAGGGCGACGACCAGAATGAAGACCATGACATGCCGACAACTCGGGGGACCGTGCGACCTGAAGTTGCGCGGCGAGACTGCCGACGACGTCATCAAGGCTCAGGACCGGCACCTCAGGGGTGCGGTAAGGGCGGGCGACACCGCCCACGAGGAGGCACACCGGGACATGAAGGGCCGGTGGAGGCATCCCATTGCGTCGATGGGCTGGTACCGCGACGCCAAGAGGGCCTTTGGCGAACTCCCCGAGGACTGACGACCAACCCTCGACCTTGCGCAAAGTGATGTTGGCCGGCGCCAAACGGGACAGATTGAGTGCATTCAAGCAACGTACTGTTTCGTTCAACTGACAGAAACGGATGCGAGCATCCAGCGCGCGGCCCTACATACCGACACTCACAGGCGGCTACGCGTTTCGCGTGGCGACCGGCCAACGCCGCCGGGCAAAAAACCCGTGTCGGCGGACCCCGCCCTGGCTCTAGCCTTATATCTCGTGGAGATCCGCGCGGTCGACGAGACGGCCCTGGCCGACGACGCGGTGATGCGCGACTTCTACGACCTCAATCGGCGCGCGGAGCTCCTCGGCCGGCCAGGCGCGCCCTTCTGGGAGTTCCGGGAGTTCCTGGGTGCGCTCCGCTCCCCCGACAGCGGCGAGCGGCAGGAGCTGTTCGCGGGGTACGACGGCGACCGGATGGTCGGCAACGCCGTCCTGTGGTCGTTCCTGCTCGACAACGTCGACAAGGCCTGGTTCCACCTGAGCGTCGACGTACCCCAACGGCGTCGCGGCATCGGCCGGGCGCTGGCCCAGCGGCTGGAGCAGACCGCCAAGGACGACGGCCGGTCGCTGATCATGACCGGCGCCATCCTCCCCTTCGACGACCGCGAGGGCCACGCGCACCGGCGTTTCGCCGAGGCGTGCGGCTACGAGCTCTCCAACTACGAGGTGGTCCGCCACCTCCCGCTTCCGGTCCCCGACGAGCAGATCCAGCAGTGGATCGACGAGGCCGCGCCGCGCCACCGGGGCTACACGATCGAGACGTTCGTCGGCGCGGTGCCCGACGACCTCGTCGAGTCGCTGTGCTTGCTGCTCGGTCAGCTCGCGGTCGACGCGCCTACTGGCGCAGTCGACTTCGAGGAGGAAGCTGTCACCCCCCAGCGGTACGCCGAGATGGTCGCCACCACGGCTGCCATGGGCCGCGCCCGCTACGAGACCGTCGCCCTCACCCCGGACCGGCAGGTGGTGGCGCAGACCACGCTCGCCATGTCGTTGGAGGAGAGCAGCAAGGTCTACCAGTGGGGCACCTTCGTGCACCGCCGGCACCGCGGACACAAGCTCGGCCTGGCCACGAAGGCGGTCAACCTCCGCTCCGTCCAGGCCGCGCGCGGCGACCTGACCCTGGTCACGACCCAGAACGGCGAGACCAACGACTACATGGTCGCCATCAACGAACGGATGGGGTTCCGGCCGATCGAGGTCGCAGCCGAGTTCGTCAAGCCCCTCTGACCTCGCGCCGGAACACCTCCGATTGTCGCCGCCCTCCTGTGAGATCCGGGCGCCCATCCGTCCCGACAAAGCAGAGTCGCTCGGGGCAATTTGACACGGGTGACAGCACAGGGCTCCGGCCGGAGGATCGCGGCTATGACCGAGTGGCGTCGGTGCAGAAACCTGAGCGGAACCGATCCAGCTGGACACAGCGCCGCGGACCTCACGTCCGGTCCGCTCTATGTCTCTCGGGTCTGGGTCCGCGAAGCGCGAGGCCAATGGCCCCGAGCCCGGCTGTTGCTGATGGCAGTAGATCCATTTGCGCCAGCGCGTCCAACGAACCGCCGACACGTCGAGATCATCGAGACTCTGCCTTCCGTAACACCGACTGGAACTGCCTCCCGAGCGTGCGCGCTCCGGCGACGGGGATCAACGCGCCAATGAGCCTGCCCCGGAAGGACTTGGGCACGCGCGTCAACGTGACCTGCACGTCAGTGCCCCCGGCCGCCGGCGTGAGCTCGTAGCGCCAGCCGCTGCGCGGCCCCCACAGGTTCGAGTCCAAGGTGTCAATCCCCACGGTGCCGGCGGCGACGTCCCACGAGTAGCGTTCACGCTCCCAACCCATCGCGTTGCCCTCGGTAACCTCGGCCCAGTCCGGGCCCAGGCCATGCACCTTGAAATGTGCGTCGTCGACGTTCGGCCACCGACTGGCCCGATCAGGGCCGAAGTCGATCAACAGCCCCAACACATCGCTCGGCGACAAGCTCGTATGAACCGTGAACCGCGTCGTCGGCATCGTGCGTTTCCTCTGCATCGGGCGGCGGAGGCTCCACCGTTCAAGGACATCATCCGCTTTTGGCCGGGAGGCGTCACGGCGCTTGAGTATCGCGGCTATGACGCGCTCTTCTTGGTGCTTTGATCGTGACATGTCAGCGCACTCTGAAACGACAGCGGCGTCGCCGTCTCCTCCGACGTAGGC
>JALYLU010000616.1 GCA_030774075.1 Actinomycetota bacterium
GTTGGTAAGGCTTGCCGCGACCGGGGTGTGTCACAGCGATCTGAACGGCCTCCGCGGCACGCGCGAGCTCCCGCTCCCGATGGTCCTCGGCCACGAAGGTGCTGGGATCGTTGAAGCGGTCGGTCCCTCGGTGACGACCGTTGCGGCTGGCGATCACGTCGTGCTCGCTGCGATCGCGCGGTGCGGCAAGTGCCTCAAATGTGTCGCGGGCAAGCCGTGGCTCTGCTCGGTCGCGGGCGCGAACCTCTTCGCCGGCACGCTGCTCGATGGCACGACCCGGCTCAGCCTGAGCGGTCGCCCGGTCTACCACTGGTTCTCCCAGTCGTCTTTCGCGGAGCGCGCCGTCGTCCCCGAGGGCGCGGCGGTAAAGGTCCGCAGGGACGTTTCCCTCGAGAAGATCGCGACGCTCGCGTGCGGCGTGTCGACCGGGCTGGGCGCGGTGTTGAACGCCGCCCGCGTCGAGCCAGGTGCAAGCGTCGTGGTCATCGGCTGCGGAGGCGTGGGCGTCAGCGCGATCGTCGGGGCGGATCTGGCGCAGGCCGGCACGATCGTCGCCGTCGACATCGCCGACGACAAGCTCGAGTTCGCCCGGTCGCTCGGCGCGACTCACGCGGTGAACGCGAGGAGCGCCGATCCTGTTGAGGCCGTGCGCGCCCTCACGGGCGGCGGCGCGGAACATGTCTTCGACTGCGTCGGCAGCCCCCAAACACTCACGCAGCTCGTGCCGATGATCGGCGTCGACGGACATGCCTGGCTGATCGGGGCGCCGGCTCCGGGCACCACGTTCAGCTTTCCCACCGACGGTTACATCCGGAACAAGAACTTCCACGGAGTGACGCTCGGAAACGTTCGACCGTCCATCGACATCCCGAGATTCGTGGATCTGTATGCGAAGGGCCGTTTGCCACTCGATCGCCTGGTGACGCGCACGTACGAACTCGACCACATCAACGACGCACTCGGTGCGCTCGAGACGACCGTCGGCCGCGGGGTCATCGTGTTCGGGTAGCGTAGGCACGGGCGCTGGAGGAGTCGTGTACGAGCCGCTGAAGCCCTACTGGTATCCACTCGCTTTGTCGTCCGACGTCGTCGACAAGCCCGTCGCCGCGACGCTGCTCGGCGAGCGGGTCGCCATCTATCGCGCGGGCGGGAAGGTGCGCGCGCTCCGCGATCTCTGCGTCCATCGCGGCACGCCGCTCTCGCTCGGGTGGATCGACGGCGAGACCCTGGTCTGCGCGTATCACGGGTGGGGCTACGCGCCGGACGGCGCCTGCACGCGCATACCGTCTCTGCCGCCGGGCCGTTCGGTCCCGCCGAAGGCGCGGGTCGACGCGTTCGACGCGGAGGAGCGTTACGGTCTGATCTGGGTCGCGCTCTCCAAGCCGCGCGAGCCAATACCTGAATGGCCCGAGGCCGAGAACCCGGACTACCGGACGATCTGGACGCAGTACCGGTGGAAGGCGAACGCGGCGCGGGCTATCGAGAACGTCATGGACTTCGCGCACTTCCCGTGGGTCCATCCGGGTGTGCTCGGCGACCGGACCAAGCCGATCTATCCGGAGATCGAGGTGCGCACCGAGGGGAATCTCATCAAGTACGTCCTCGACGACGAGGCCACGAACGCGATCCGTACCTACACCGTCAGCCTTCCGCTCACGCTGCACATGCTCGTGGAGCGGCGGACGCCGGGGGCGGGCCAGGAGAACGTCACCTCGCTGTTCTTCATGGCGCGCCCGATCGCGGAGCGCGAGACGCACTTCTACTTCGGGCTCGCGCGGAACTTCGGACTGGACCAGCCGGATCAGGTCTGGGCAGATCGCAACACCGCCGTGACCGAGCAGGATCGGATCATCGTCGAGGCGCAGCGCCCGGAGCTGCTGCCGTTGGATCTCTCCGACGAGCTCCATCTCCGTGGGACGGACGCGGCGGCGGTCGAATATCGGCGGGCACTCAAGCGGCTCGGCGTCCAGTGGTGATCAACGGCGCGGGAGGAAGACGATGACGATCGCCGAGCCGACCAACGCGAAGACGGGACCGGCGATGCGCACCGATCCGATCACCTTCGAGATCCTCCGCCATCGCCTCTGGAGCATCAACGAGGAGGCCGCGAACACCCTCGAGCGTGTCTCTGGGTCGCTCATCGCGAGCGAGGTCCACGACATGAACGCCTCGATCATGACCGCGCGCGGCGACTCTCTGGTGATCGCGCCGTACATGCTCGTGCACGCGATCTCGATGGAGACGCTCGCGAAGGACGTCGTGGCGACGTGCGCCGACAACCCCGGGATCCGTCCCGACGACATGTTCCTCTGCAACGACCCGTACGCGGGCGCGCAGCACCAGATGGACGTCGTCGTCCTCGGCGCGATCCATTTCGAGGGCGAGCTCATCGGCTGGGTCGGCTCGACCATCCACCAGATCGACATCGGCGGCCCGGTCCCGGGACAGGTCCAGGTCGGCGCGAAAGATATCTACGGCGAGCAGCCGCTCTTCCCGCCGATGAAGATCGTCGAAGGTGGCGAGCTGCGCAGCGATCTGGTGCGGCTGTACTTGAGAATGTCGCGCGTCGCTGAGATCGTTCGGCTCGACCTCACCGCGATGATCGCAGCGAACAACGTCGCGAAGGCGCGCGTCCAGGAGCTCTGCCGGCAGTACGGCGTGGAAACCGTCAAGGCGCTCATGCTCGACCTGCTCGACCACAGCGAGGAGCGCATGCGATCGCGGCTGCGCGAGCTACCGGACGGCACGTGGCGCCATCGCTCGTACCTCGAGTACGAGGACAAGATCTACACGGCCGTCGTCGCGATGACCAAGAAGGACGATCACCTCACGTTCGACTTCCGCGGGTCGTCGCCGCAGGCCCCAGCTGTGATCAACAACCCGATCCACGCGACGGTCTCCGACGTCCTGTGCTGCGTGATGACCTATCTCTGCTGGGACATGCCATGGGTGCCCGCCGGCATCGCGCGCGCGGTCACCGTGGAGTCCGAGCCCGGGACGATCGTTCATGTGAAATGGCCCGGCGGCGTGAGCAAGGCAACGACGAGCGCGACGCAGTCGGTGATCAACCTCGCCGACAACGCCCTCGGGAAGCTCCTCGCGGCGTCGGACACGCACCGCGAGCACGCCATGGCGAACTGGGTCGGAAGCCTGAC
>JALYLU010000617.1 GCA_030774075.1 Actinomycetota bacterium
GCTTCGAAGCGCGCTGCGGCGCGGGCGCGGCCGCGCTCGTCCTGGCCGTCGACGGTCCGGTCACTGCCAGCATCGGCGCGCGGGTCACGCGCACGCGCCCGTTCCTCGACCGCTACCGTGGCGACGGCGAGGTCGACAACCGCGACATGTACGACGCGCGGCTCTTCCGGGAGGAGATCTTCCTTCCGGTCGTGCGCGATGTCGCCGAGACGCTCGCCGCGTTCGACGTACGCGCGTGGTCGCTGCCCGACCCCGACGGCCGGCTCGGCGCCGTGCTGGCGCGCGACGTGCGCGCGCCCATCACGACATCGAGCACGATCTACGGCGCGATCGGCGACGCGGGTGCGGCCGCCGCGCTGCTCGGCGGTATCGCCGCGCTCGACGCGGCCGGACTCGTCGCGATCGTCGGCACCGGAGGCGGACGCACCACGGGCGTGCTCGTCAATGCCGAAAAGCCTGTCCCCGGTGCCGCCCTGACGGCCGACGCGATCTCCGGCGGTCGGCCGGCGAGCTACGCCGAAGCGTTGCGCGCACGCGGGCAGCTCCGACCCGTGGGTGAGACGATCCCGATGGGGGTCCCGCCCGAGAGCGCGATGTTCGTGCGCGGCGCCGACGAGATGCTCGGACTGCTGGGCGGCCGGTGCGTTGATTGCGGCACGATCAGCACGCCGCCGTCGATCCATCCGCATTGCATCAACTGCGGCGGTCCGAAGCTCGAGCCGGTGGCGCTGGCGCGCCACGGCCGCGTGCACACGTTCGTCGTCAACCAGACGATGCCCGCGCCGTTCGTCGCGCCGTTGCCGATCGTGGTGCTCGACATGGACGACGGCGCCCGCTTGATGCTGCAGGCGATCGGCGACGGCACCGACATCGAGATCGGGCGGCAAGTTGCGCTGGTGCTGCGGAAGTACGCGCACGAGCGCGGCGTTCCCGTGTACGGCTTCAAGGCCCAACCGAAGAAGGAAGTCGCCCCGTGAGTTGGAAATCGTCGTGAGTTGGAACAAGGTCGCCGTCGTCGGCGCGGGGCTCATCAAGATGGGTGAGCTGTTCGACCAGAGCTATGAGCAGATGGCCGCGGGCGCGTTCGACGCCGCCGTCGCGAGCGTCGACAAGGGATTCGAACCACACCAGGTGGATGCCGCGTTCGTCGCCACGCAGCGCGGCACGCTGTGGGGCCAGGAGGGCATCGGCGGCAACACCATCCCGACCGCGATCGGTCTCGCGGGCATTCCGTGCACCCGGATCGAGAACGCGTGCCCCTCCGGTTCCGACGCGTTCCGCGTCGGTGCGATGGCGGTGGCAAGCGGCGTGCACGACGTCGTGCTCGTGATCGGTGTCGAGAAGATGCGCGACAAGTCGTCGGAGGAGGGGCTGCTCTCGCGCGCCGCCGCCGGACATCCGATCTTCACACGCGGCGAGATGGCGCCGGTGTTGTTCGCACCCTTCGCGACCCGCCACATGCACGAGTTCGGCACCACACGCGAGATGCTCGCATCGGTCGCAGTGAAGAACCACTACAACGGCGCGCGCGATCCGTACGCGCACTTCCAGACCGAGATCACGGTCGACGACGTGTTGAAGTCGCCGTCCGTGTGCCATCCGCTGCATCTGCTCGACTGCTGCCCGCAGACCGACGGCGCCGCGGCCGTCCTGCTCGTAAATGCAGAGCGAGCCCGTGAGTTCACCGACAAGCCGGTGTACGTGGCCGGGTTCGGGGTGGCCACCGATCATCCTTACCTGCACGAGAAGGACAGCTTCACCGAGATCAAGGTCACACGGATGGCCTCACAACGCGCGTACGCCATGTCCGGGGTCGGTCCGAGCGACATCGACTGCGCCGAGGTGCACGACTGCTTCACCATCACCGAGATCCTCGACATCGAAGATCTCGGCTTCTTCGACAAGGGAGACGGCGGGCGGGCGAGCCTCGAGGGCGACACGGCGCTGACCGGACGCATCCCGGTCAACACCAGCGGGGGCCTGCTCGCGAAAGGGCACCCGATCGGCGCGACCGGGGTCGCGCAGATCACCGAGTGTTGGTGGCAATTGCGCGGCGAGGCCGGCGAACGTCAGGTCGAGACCCGAAACGGCTACGCCTTGCAGCACAATGCGGGCGGGCGCGGCTCGGGCGTCGCCGTGGTCAACATCCTGACGAACCGAACGGACACGTCATGACCCAGACCGACCTTCGCGTCGAGCGCGACACGGACGGCGTGGGCCGGATCGTGCTCGATCGTCCGGAGGCGAAGAACGCGCTGACGATCGGCATGCGCGACGGCATCATCGAGGCGATCCGCGAGTTCCGCGTCGACCCGCTCGTGCGCGTGGTGCTGATCACCGGAGAGGGCGACGCGTTCTGCGCGGGGATGGATCTCTCCGCCTCGACGGTTTCGCAGGCCGCCGAACCCGGATTCAACCCGCGTACGACCTCGGAGGCACTGCGCGCCGGCGTGCAGACCTACATCCGCGAGCTCTGGGAGCTCGACAAGCCGACCATCGCGGCAGTGAACGGAGCAGCCGTCGGACCCGGCGCCCATCTCGCGCTCGCATGCGATTTCGTGTTCGTGCACCCGCGCACGCGTTTCATGTGGTCGTTCGCGAAATGGGGACTGGTTGCCGACGCGGGTGGCGCGTACCTCCTGCCCCGCCTCGTCGGCCTGTCGCGCGCCAAGGCGATGCTGCTGCTCGGTGAGGGCGCCACCGGCGCGGAGGCCGTCGACCTCGGGCTCGCGTACCGGTGCGTCGACGAGCCCGACGCGTTGCTCGCCGAGGCGGTTGCGGTCGCACACAAGCTCGCCGCGGGCCCGACCCGTTCCCTGGGACTTTCGAAGCGATTGCTCAACACGTCGTTCGAATCGGATCTGTCGAGCTCGCTCGAGCTCGAGGCGCATTTCCAAGCCCTCGCAACGTCGTCGCCCGATCTCGTCGAAGGCATGGCCGCGTTCCGCGACAAGCGCGACGCAAAGTTCACCGGCGAGTGAGCGAACCCGACCGCATCCAGCGAGTCGCCGCGTACAACCTCTGCGTCGACTCCGACGATCGTCTGCTCCTGGTTCGCCTGTCAGAGAGAACCGAGGCGCCGGGATCGTGGACGCTGCCGGGTGGCGGCGTCGAGTTCGGCGAGCATCCCGAGGCCGCGGCGCTGCGAGA
>JALYLU010000618.1 GCA_030774075.1 Actinomycetota bacterium
CCTAGGCGGCCAGCGAAAGTCGCGCATGGTCGGTATGCTTAAACGTCATGGAGACGTCGCTGACCGGGCTGCGGGTGTTGCGCGCCGTCGCAGATCGCGGCAGCTTCACCGCGGCCGCCGCTGAACTCGGCTATACGCAGTCGGCCGTGTCCCGACAGGTCGCCACACTCGAGCGGGCGGCCGGCGTGACCCTGTTTGAGCGACACCCCGGCGGGGTCGCGCTCACCGCGGCCGGCCTGACCATGCTGCGACACGCGATCGTGGCGCTGGACGCGATCGCCGCGGCCGACCGGGAGCTGAAAGGACTACCTCCCGAGCGTGGCGTTGTGCGCCTCGGGATGTTCCCAACTGCGGGTGCGTTGGTCGTGCCGCGGGCCCTCGCAGCGTTGCGGCGTTTGCAACCCGGCGTCACCGTCACGACGCGAGAGGCGACGACCCCTGCGCTGATTCGCGCGCTGCGGGCGCGCACGATCGATCTCGCGATCGTGTCGTCGCGGCCGCCCTACGGGCCACCGGACGACCAGGCTCCGCAACTGGAATGCGAAACGCTCGTCGAAACAATCCTGATGTTGGCGGTGCCGACCGCCAGTACGCTCGCCAGCCGCGATTCGGTGACACTCGACGAGCTGGCAGACCAGGAATGGATCGCGAGCCCATCCAGCGCCGCCGACGCCACGATGGGTGTGTGGCCCGACCTGCCAGGACGCCCACGCATCAGCCACACCGCGCGCGACTGGCTGACCAAACTTCAACTCGTCGCCGCCGGCTGCGGCATCACCACCGCACCGTCAGACTTCGCGGACCTCGTCCCCGCCGGCGTGCGCCTTGTCGACGTCCGGGATGGCCCGACCGAGCGCCGCAGGGTGCTTCTCGCGCGACTGCCCGGGCCGCGCCTACCTCCCGTCGCGCAGATCACACGCATGCTGCGACAGGAAGTAGCCCGATCGGCTGCATGACGCGGGCGCCACGCGCACTGCCGCACCCCAACTCTTCGCTCACCGCCGTGCCCACCCGCCCGAGTCGGCCTCCGCGCTATCTCGACGCCCTGCGGGTCACCTCCGTCGAAACCTTCGCAGAGGCCGCGGAGCGCAACATTCTAGGTGCGCCCACGACCGGTGGGATACGCCGATCGCCGCTGTCACCAACACAGCGTGACTTCCCCAAACGCGCACCCAATAATCCCGGCTAGCCCCTGCCGCAGAACGCCGGCGCCGGAGCCGGCGATGTGAGTCACGTGGCAACGGGTGCGCTCTGAGGTGCGGCCGCGTCGATGCTCAGTTCGTCGCTTCCAGCTGAGTCGCGGTGACGAACGCCGCAAGCGTTCCGCATCCCGGCGAGACTTCGTCCCATCTGTCGATCGAAAGATCGATGGTTCCGAGCGCAGCGGTCGGGTAGTCGGGCGATTGCCCGCACAGCATCGCGGTGAACTCTTCAAGCGAGGGGTTGTGCCCGACCAGCATCACCGACTCGTCGCGATCCGACAACGTGCGGACGACCTCGAGGAGGCGCGCCGGCAGCGCTGCGTACAGTGCCTCCTCGTATTCCACGCGACATCCCAAGACCGCGACCACGGGCTTCGCGGTCTGGCGAGCGCGTCGCGCGGTCGAACACACGACAAGGTCGACTTGCCAGCCCGCGACGTATGCGGCGACGATCTTTCGTGCCCGCTTGCCGCGTCGATTGAGGGGTCGATCATGATCGGCGATTGCCGGCTCGGACCAATCCGACTTCGCGTGACGAAGCAAGTGCAAGGTCTTCATCTTGTGTTGCTACGCCCTCTTGAGCGTGCGCGGCGGGCGCGCCGGCTCGAGCACACAGTCCTCACCTCATATTCGTCGCTTAGAACGTGCGTTCCGAACGCGCGACCGCCCTGCTCGGCCACCCTACCGACCGCGACGGTTGGCGTCCGGCCTCGCACGTGGTTTGGTGGCGGCTGAGTTTGAAACGGGCAATCGATGCCGGGGCAGCGTCAGCAGGCCCTTACACCGCGCACTGTCCCAGAATGTTCGAACCAGCTGCTGTCGTCGGTATCCCATACCGCCGGCCATGCGCCGCGCACCAAATCGCAGACCGTGCGAACGATCCGGGGTCGATCGGTAGCGCAAATCGTTTTGTAACATCCCGCGAATTTGCTCCGAGACTTCCTGGTCTGAGGCGTCCCCTACTGGCACGACCGGGGGGCTCGTCGCTCGGACCAGGGCACTGCGATCTCGAGGCGTGCCGCGACGCGCAGAAGGACGTCCTCCCGCCCGAGTGGCGCCACGAGTTGTACCCCGATCGGCAGCCCGGCGTCATTCCAGTGCAGCGGCAACGAGATCGCGGGCTGACCAGTCATGTTGAAGGGATACGTGTAGGAAACGATCTCAGCCGAGCGAATGCCGGCACCGACGCCGCCGTTGTCTTGGGAAAAGCCACCGAGCAACGGCGGAGGTTCGGGCAAAGTCGGGGTGATGAGAAGGTCCCGACCGTCCGTCCACCAACGAGCAACCCGTCGGGACCACGACTGAATCCACTCCACAGCAGCGAGGTACCGCGGCGCAGTCGTGGAGCGGCCCCGCTCCGCGCAGGTCCATGTCCAGGGTTCTACCTCGTCGCCGGTCAGGCGATGTCCGGTCCGCCGCTCCCACCAGTCGAGGCCGAAGGCGGCGAACGCGAACGGCATGATCGTCGCCCCCCTCTGTCCCAGCTCTTCCTCATCCAGGGCCGGGGGATTCGAGGTGTCGACCTCACAGCCGAGCTGTTCGAGTACCCGGCCGACGAGAGTGGCCGCTGCGACGCAATCGGGATGCACGGGCAGGCGGTTGCCGGGCGATGCTGTCATGACCCCGACACGGAGCCTCAGTGGATCCGAAGTCGCCGCGGCGCTGGACACAACATCGCTATAAGCGCGCCCCGTATGCGGCGGGGCGTACGGCTCGCCGACGAAGTCGGTTGTGGCGACTGCATCGAGGAGCGCAGCGGTGTCGCGCACCGAACGAGTCACGGCAAACTCCACGACGGTGCCGTTGACGACGTCGCCGAAGTCGGGCCCCAGCGACACCCGTCCTCGGCTCGGCTTGAGTCCGACAAGGCCGCAGGCGCTCGCAGGCAGCCGGATCGATCCGCCGCCGTCGTTGCTATGGGCCATGGCCACGGCGCGT
>JALYLU010000619.1 GCA_030774075.1 Actinomycetota bacterium
CCGCCGAGGCGGCCGTCCGGTTTCGCGTCGAGCGCCGGCGCCTCGATGAGCACGAGCACGAACGGCCTGGTCAGATCGCTGATCCAGGCCACCGACGTACCGGAGTCGGCGTCGGTCCGGCGGTGCACCACCTGCATTCGCGCGTAACGCCCGTAGAAATCCAGGCTCACCGAGAGGTCGGTCACCGGGAGGGCGACGTGCGTGATGCCGTGGTCGACCGTCACGCGGCGATGGTATGCCGTAGGCCGGGATCGCCGCGGGCCGCCGGTACACTTGCTCCTCCTTATGCAGAGCACCGTCGAACCCGTCGAGAGCGACGAGGAAAACGCCGCACCGGACGACAGTCCCGCGGGTGTCGCCAGCAGGGTGAAACTCCACGTCACCGTTCCTGCGCCCGAGTTCGAGCGCGCGATCGACGCCGCGTTCCGCAAGCTCGCCCGCGAGGTTCGGATCCCCGGGTTCCGCCCGGGCAAGGCACCGAGGCGATTGCTCGAGGCGCGGCTCGGTACCGATGTTGCGCGCGAGCAGGCACTGCAGGACGCGCTGCCCGACTACTACGTCGACGCGGTGAACGAGCACGACGTCGACGTCATCGCACCGCCCGAGATCCAGATAACGGCCGGCAAGGACGACGGTGATGTCGAGTTCGACGCGGTTGTCGAGGTCCGCCCGCAGGTGAAGCTGGTGGGTTACGACGAGCTCCGCGTCGAGCTGCCGTTCCAGCCGGTGTCGGACGACGACGTCAGCCGGCAGGTCGACGCGCTGCGCGATCGCTTCGCCGATCTCACCGACTCGGAATTCCCGCTGGTCGACGACACGTACGCCACGATCGACGTCGCGGGCACGATCGACGGCGAGGCCGTCGAAGGGCTGACCGCGACCGATTTCTTGTACCGGGTCGGTTCCGCGATGATCGTCGACGAGCTGGACGACCAGCTGCGCGGCACGAAGCCCGGCGCGATCCTCGAATTTACGGCGACCCTGCCCGAACGTTTCGGCGAGCTGACGGGGCGGGAAGCCAAATTCCGCGTCATGGTGAAAGAAGCCAAGCAGAAGGTGCTCCCCGACCTCACCGACGAATGGGTGAAAGAGGCGAGCGAGTTCGAGACGGTCGACGAGCTGCGCGCCGACATCCGCAAGCGGGTCGAGACCATGCAACGATTGCAGGCGCAGATGGCCCTACGCGACAAGGTGCTCGAGGCCGCGGCCGATCTCGTTCCGATCGAAGCTCCGCCGACCCTCGTCGACGCCGAGACGCGCCGGCGCATCGAGGATCTCTCGCATCGGCTCTCGCATCAGGGCGCGAGCCTCGAGCAGTACCTCGAGATGACCGGTCAGGAGCCGCAGGCCTTCATCGACGAGATCAGGGTCGGCGCGGCGCGGTCGGTGCTCGCCGATCTCGCGCTGCGCGCGGTCGTCGCGCAGGAGGCAGTCACTGCGAGCGACGAAGAGCTCGACGCCCAAGTGCAGCAGCTGGCCGAGCGTACCGAACAGAAGATCGCGAAGGTGCGACGTGAGCTCGAACGGAGCGGGGCGCTCGAGGCGGTACGCTCTGATGTCGCGCGTGGAAAGGCGCTCGAGTTCCTCGTCGACCACGCAACGGCCGTCGACGAGAGTGGCAACGAGATCGACCTGACCGTGCCCGAGAGCGAACTGAACGACGACACCTGGCACGAACACACGCACGACGACGAGCACACACACGATCACGATCACCATCACGACATCGAAGACAGCAGCGAACACAGCAGCGAACACAGCAGCGAACACAAGGAGTCCGAGGCGTGAGTATCCGTAACGAATACGTCCCGGTGCCGCGATTCATCCAGGACACCCCGCGGGGTCGCATGGAATGGGATCCGTACTCGCGTCTCGCGAACGATCGCATCATCTTCCTCGGCACTCCCGTCGACGACAGCGTCGCGAACCTGCTGATCGCGCAATTGCTGATCCTCGAGTCGGAAGACCCGGAAAAAGACATCATCATGTACATCAACTCGCCCGGCGGCGAGATCACAGGTCTGTTCGCGATCTACGACACGATGCAGTACATCAAGCCCGACGTGCAGACCTGCTGCATCGGCCAGGCCGCGTCGGCGGCCGCGGTCCTGCTCGCCTCGGGCGCGCCGGGCAAGCGCTTCATCCTCCCGCACGCGCGCGTGCTCATCCACCAACCGCACGGTGGAGCGTCGGGCCAGGCCGTCGACATCGAGATCCAGGCCAAGGAGATCGTGCGGATGCGCGAGCTCCTCGACGAGATCCTGGCGTTCCACACGGGCCAGGCCCTCGATCGGGTGTCGAAGGACACCGACCGCGACTTCATCATGAGCGGCATCGAGGCCAAGGACTACGGCATCGTCGACGAGATTCTCACCAATCGGGAGCTCGCCGCGGTACCGTCAGCCGAAGGCACGAGCTAGGGACCTCGAGGACCCACGGGGGAAAGGGGCCTTTCCGGTGGCAAAGTTCGGTGACGGTGGCGACCTGCTGAAGTGCTCTTTCTGTGGCAAGAGCCAAAAGCAGGTCAAGAAGCTCATCGCGGGTCCCGGCGTCTACATCTGCGACGAGTGCATCGACCTCTGCAACGAGATCATCGAGGAAGAGCTCTCACAGAGCACCGAGGTCCGTTTCGACGATCTCCCCAAGCCGCGCGAGATCTACGAGTACCTGAACGACTACATCATCGGGCAGGAACAGGCGAAGAAGATCCTCTCGGTCGCCGTCTACAACCACTACAAGCGCGTGCAGGTCGGCGCGTACGGCGACCCCGACGTCGAGCTGCAGAAGTCGAACATCTTGCTGGTCGGTCCGACCGGATGCGGCAAGACGCTCCTCGCCCAGACGTTGGCGCGCATGTTGAAGGTGCCGTTCGCGATCGCGGACGCCACCGCGCTCACCGAGGCGGGTTACGTCGGCGAAGACGTCGAGAACATCCTGCTGAAGCTGATCCAAGCGGCCGACTACGACGTCAAGAAGGCCGAGACCGGCATCATCTACATCGACGAGATCGACAAGATCGCGCGCAAGGCGGAAAACCCGTCGATCACGCGTGATGTTTCGGGTGAGGGCGTGCAGCAGGCGTTGCTCAAGATCCTCGAGGGCACCACGGCGTCGGTACCTCCGCAGGGCGGCCGCAAG
>JALYLU010000620.1 GCA_030774075.1 Actinomycetota bacterium
GTTGCGCAAGGTCATCGCCGAGCCGTGCAAGACCGGGTGGGTGTACGAGCTCGACCGGAGGACCGGAAATCCGGTGACGGAGATCGAGGAGAAGCCGGTGCCGCAGAGCGCGTTCCAGAACACCTCGGCGACGCAGCCGATTCCGGCAGGCGACAACTTCGCCGACCAGTGCGCGCAGAAGAGCGCGTTCCCGAAGAAGGCCGCCGACGGGGGGCCTTTCCGGTTCGGCTGCATCTTCACGCCGTTCGACGAGCGAGCCTTCACCGCCGTCGCTCCCGGTGCGGGCGGGGGAAGCAACTGGAATCCGGCGTCCTACAACCCCAAGACCGGCCACCTCTACGTCTGCTCTCGCAACAGTCAATACGCCTACAAAGCCATCGCCAGCGCGTCCGACACGTACTCGGGCGGGAAGTCCTTCGTCGGCGTGCAGTTGTCGTTTCCGAACAGCAAGCACACCACCACGGGCGCGTTCACGGCGATGAACATGTCGAAGAACAGGATCGTCTGGAGGCATCTCTACACGAAGACCGCGTACCACCAGGTCGACGCCTCGTGCGGGAGCGGGTCGGTGACGACCGCCGGCGGACTCGTGTTCATGGGTCTGCCGGAGGGCATGTATCACGGCATCGTCGCCTACAACGCAGCGACAGGTGCAAGGCTCTGGCGCTTCCACACCGACGCCGGCATCGAGTCGCCGCCGATGACCTATAGCGTCAACGGCAAGCAGTACATCGCGGTGTTCGCCGGAGGGCGGGCGACGAGGGAGATTCCCGTCCTGAAGGGCGACAGCATCTACGTCTTCACCCTCGACGGAACGATCGTATCGGGTGGTTAGCCCCGTGCTGCGCCGTTTCGTTGTCGTGCTGCTCGTGTGCCCTGTCGCCATGGTGCTCGCAGGGGTCTCGCTCGCCGGAGCGCCGTCCCGGACGAACGCCGGCGCCGTCACCAACGTGACGGTGCACATGGGCGATTACTACTTCCAGCTCTCGACGAGCTCGGTGCCGGCGGGGACTGTTGTATTCACGCTGATCAACGACGGCATGACGGACCACGACTTCTCGATCGCAGGTGCGACGAGCCCGACGATCGCCCCGAAAGCGACGGCGAGGATGACCGTGTCGTTCAGCGCCGCCGGCCAATACTCGTATTCGTGCACGATCCCCGGCCACGCGAGCAACGGGATGGTGGGCGCATTGACAGTGCGGGGCGGGACGCCGACGGCGGCGCTCAAAGTGACCGAGCAGGAGTGGAAGATCGCTCTCAAGAATGCTGCGGGCAAAACGGTGAAGTCCGTCAAACACGGCCTCATCCGTTTCAAGGTCACGAACCTCGGCGCTCACTCGCACAACTTCGTGATCGCCGGACGCCGAACGATCCTGCTTGCTCGCGGGAAGTCGGCGACGCTGACAGTCAGCTTGAAGAGGGGAAAGTACAGGTACTCGTGCTCCGTCGCGGGTCACGCGGCAGCCGGCATGAAGGGCACCCTTTTCGTCACTTGAGTTCGGGTGTACGATCTCTTGGCCGCAACGCGGATCAGGGCTCGTTTCACGCTGTGCCTTGACCGCGCAAACACGGAATGGGATAGTGCAGTCGGTCTGATCCAGTCCAATATTTTATTTCGATGCCTCGGGAGGTCAAATGTTTAGCGTGCGCCTGCTCCTTGCAACTGCCGTGAGCTTGGTGGCAGTCTCAGCCGCCTCTGCGACGCCACTCGGTCCAACGGGGAAACTCGTAATTCCGGTCGCCCCGGCGTTCACGCCGGCCGAGCAGTACGCATATGCCGGCGCGGATTGGATCACGGCTGCCGGCGGTCTGACCGACGACCGCTACTCGACTCTGAACCAGGTCAATGCCTCGAACGTTGCCACCCTCAAGGTGGCGTGGCACACAAAACTCGGCTTCAAACCGGGAAAGAGCGAGGCGCAGGAGGGTAACGCTGTCGTCTACAAGGGCGTCATGTACATCTCCACGGGCCTCGGCAAGGTCTACGCGGTCGACGCGGTGAGCGGCGTGGTTCTCTGGACGTTCGTGCCGCCTCCGTTGACAACGCTCCCCCTCCTTGCAAACAACCGCGGCGTCGCACTCGGCGACGGGAAGGTCTACGTCGGGGCGCTCGACGGAATCCTCTACGCGCTCGACCAGCAGACGGGCAGCGTCGTCTGGAAGCACGAGTACGGCGCCGGAGGAGTCGCCAGCGGCTACTTCTCGACCGCTCCGACCCTCTACTACAACGGGATGATCATCCAGGGAATCAGCGGCGGCGACTGGGGGGCCCGCGCCTACGTGCTCGCGCTCAACGCCAAGACCGGGAGAGAGCTGTGGCGTTGGTACACGGTCCCCTCCCCGGGACAAGCGGGCTCCGGCACCTGGCCGCTCGGCGGCTGGCAGAAGGGCGGCGGGGCGATCTGGATCAGCTCGTCCGTCGACCCGAGCCTCGGGCTCATCTACTTCGTCACCGGCAACCCCGTGCCGTACAACGGACGCCAGCCCGGGCAGAACCTCTTCACCGACGCGATCGTCGCGCTGCACGCAGACGACGGGTCGCTGGCTTGGTACTTCCAGACCGTGCACCACGACATCTGGGACTACGACGTCACCAACCCGCCGGTGATCTTCGACGCGACGATCAACGGCCAGCTCAAGCACGGAATCGCCACGGCCAGCAAGACCGGCTGGGTCTACATCCTCGATCGGGCGACGGGGGTCCCTCTGCTGCCGATCGTGGAGAAGAAGGTCCCGCAGATCTCGAAGAAGGATCCCGGGCACAACTACGCGAACCTGTGGCCGACGCAGCCCTACGTACAGGGCGACGCGTTCGTCGACCAGTGCGCGCACAAGAAGGACTATAAGAAGCTCGCGCCGGACGGCAAGCCGTACATCATCGGCTGCATCTTCACGCCTTACCCGGCGAAGGGTCGCTCGTTTGTTGCGTGGACGCCGTCCTCCGCGGTCGACTGGCCGCCCTCCGGCTACAACCCCACGACGCACATGGAGTACATGTGCGCCACCGACGGCCCGGGCACCGCGCTCGGCGCGATCCCGAGGAAGCAGCAGAAGTACATCCCGGGCGACGTGTTCGCCGTGGTCGGCGCCAACTTCGGCTCCGCGAAGAACCCATC
>JALYLU010000621.1 GCA_030774075.1 Actinomycetota bacterium
GGCCGCGGTAGATCGTGTGGCGCACCTTGCCGGTCAGCTTCCATCCGTCCCAGGGAGAGTTGCGCGACTTGCTCGCGAGACGCGCGCCGTCGACCGACCACGTGTGCGCGGGGTCGATCACACAGAGGTTTGCCGGGCGCCCGGCCAGGATCGGTCCGCCGTGACCAACGGCGTCGAGCCCGACGACGCGGGCGGGGCGCCACGACAACGCGCCAATGGCTTGCGCGAGCGTGAGTATCCCGGGCTCGACCAGCGTGGTCAGCACGACGGGCAGCGCGGTCTCCACCCCGAGCATGCCGGGCGGCGCCTCCTCGAACGGCACGTCCTTGCTCTCCGGCGTATGCGGCGCATGGTCGGTCGCGATCGCGTCGATCGTCCCGTCGACGAGCGCAGCGCGCAGGGCATCGACATCGGCCTGTTCTCGCAACGGCGGGTTCATCTTGAACGCCGGGTCGAAGTGCGCGCACGCCTCGTCGGTGAGCACGAGATGCTGCGGCGTGCATTCGGCGGTCACGCGCACCCCGTCGGCCTTGGCCGCGCGCACGAGCGCGGCGGAGGCGGCGCACGACAGGTGCAGCACGTGGTAACGGCCGCCCGTCTGTTTCGCGAGCTGCAGATCGCGCGCCACGATGGTCGACTCCGCGACCGCTGGTCGGCCCGGGATGCCCAGCCGCGCCGACCACGCACCCTCGTGCATGTGACCGCCGCGCACGAGTGCGGGATCTTCCGCGTGCTGTGCCAGCAGCGCGCCCGGGAGCGCGGCGGCATACTCGAACGCGTGCCGCATCACGAGCGCGTCGGCCACGCAGTCGCCGTCGTCGGTGAACACGCGCACACCGAGGTCGTAGAGCTCTCCGAGCGGCGCGAGCTCCGCGCCGAGCCGGCCCTTGGTGATGCAACCGGCGGGACGCACGTCGCACAACCCGACCGCGCGGGCGCGGTCGAGCACCGATTGCACAACCGCCGCGTCGTCGATCGGCGGATCCGTGTTCGGCATGCAGACGACCGCCGTGCAGCCGCCGAGCGCCGCGGCGCGCGAACCGGTCTCGATCGTCTCGCTGTCTTCGCGACCCGGCTCCCGGAAGTGCACCTGGATGTCGACGAGTCCAGGCGCGATCACGCACCCTTCGGCGTCGAGCACGGTCGCGCCGGGCGTTGGCGCCAGCGCCGGGCCGACCTCGGCGATCGTCCCGTCGACCACGCGCACGTCACCGGCGCGTTCGCCGTTCGCGTCGAGCACTCGACCACCCTGAATGAGTACTTCACCGTTAGACATTTGGCCGGAATGGGGGCCGGATAGGGAGCTCGACGAGGGGCTAGACAATGGGCCCTCCGGATCCGAGGAGCGCCCACAGGACGGCCATACGGACGGCGACGCCGTTCCCGACCTGTTCGGTGACGAGTGACCGCGTGGAGTCCGCGACCTCACCCGAGATCTCGATCCCCCGGTTCATCGGACCCGGATGCATGACGAGCGTGTCGGGCTTGCACCGCGCCGCGCGCTCGGTGCTGAGACCCCAGCGTGCGGCGTACTCGCGCAGCGTCGGGAACAACGCTTGGCCGATCCGTTCGCGCTGGATGCGCAACAGGTAGACGACGTCGACATCGGGGAGCACCTGGTCGAGGTCGCTCGTCACGGCGACCGGCCATCCGTCGAGCCGCTCGGGCATGAGCGTCGGCGGGCCCACGAGCGTCAGCTCGCATCCCAGCGCGTGGAACGCCATGACATTGCTGCGGGCGACGCGCGAGTGCCGGACGTCGCCGACGATCGCGATCCGGCAACCGTCGAGCGAAGGGCCCCGATGACGCCGCAGCGTGAACGCGTCGAGCAGCGCTTGCGTGGGGTGCTCGTGACACCCGTCGCCGGCGTTGATCACCCGGGCCGAGCTCCACGACGCGACGCGGTGCGGGGCTCCGGCCGCAGCATGGCGCACGACGATCGCGTCGACGCCCATCGCGTCGATCGTCTGAACGGTGTCGAGCAGACTCTCGCCCTTGTTCACGGACGAAGTCGAGACCGAGAAGGTCATCGTGTCGGCGGAAAGACGTTTCGCCGCGGTCTCGAACGACAACCGCGTGCGCGTCGAGTCCTCGTAGAACAACGACACCACCGTCTTGCCCCGCAGCGCAGGGACTTTGGGAATATCGCGCTGCATCACCTCGAGGAACGAGTCGGTCAGGTCGAGCATCGACTCGATCCCGGCGCGCCCGCCCAGATCGTCGACCGACAGCAGGTGCTGCATCATCGCGGTTGATCCTCCCGCTCGGGAACACCCCAGAGGTCGACGCCATCGTCGCCGTCGACCTCGGCGATCCGTACCCGCACGTCCTCAGTTGATCGGGTCGGAAGGTTCTTGCCGACGTAGTCAGCGCGCAAAGGCAACTCGCGATGACCGCGATCGACGAGCACCGCGAGCTGCACCGCGCGGGGGCGACCGAGCTCGAGCAGCGCGTCGAGCGCGGCCCGGGCGGTACGGCCCGTGAACAGCACGTCGTCGACGAGCACGACCACTTTGCCCGACACGTCGGGCACCTCCGTCGGTCCGAGCGGTGCAACCGGGCGCAACCCGATGTCGTCGCGGTAGAACGCGACGTCGAGGGCACCGAGCGAGGGCTCGACCGCCTCGAAGGACGCGATCGCGGATGCGAGACGACGCGCCAGCGCGACGCCACGGGTGTAGAGACCGACGAGGACGACATCGTCGGCGCCGTGATTGCGTTCGACGATCTCGTGCGCGATGCGGGTCAGCGCGCGCCGGAGGTCGGCGGCATCGAAGACGTGGGTCCGGAGGACAGCACCCGCGCCGTCGGCACTCGAATCGGCACTCGAATCGGCGACTGCGCCGGCAACTTCTCGACTGCGGCTCTCGCGCGCGTCGTTTTCGCCGGCATGCTGGGGCGACATCGCCTGCTCCTCCGTAGGGACCTCACGGGATCCCCTTCACGGTCACAAGGAGGTTAGCACCGCGTCGGTGTCTGCTCGATTCTCTTCGGGCACCCCGCTCGCGGAGTACAAGGCCACGTCGAGTGTGTCGCCAACCGCGGCCAAGCGGTCGTCGCCGAGCAGCTCCGCGAGCGCGCAGGCATACTCCCGCGGGGTCTCCGCGGGGG
>JALYLU010000622.1 GCA_030774075.1 Actinomycetota bacterium
CCGAGGTGAAGGCGTCGACGACGAAGATCGGCGGGCTCATCCCAAGATGCTGCCACGCCCGGCGGTCCCCCCCGCCCCGATTATCTTGCCAACAGTTGGCACGATTTCTGTACGCCACGCGTCGGTTTTCTTGCCAACAGTTGGCACGATTTCTGTACGCCACGCGTCGGTTTTCTTGCCAACAGTTGGCAAGATTTGTGCGCTATTCGATGACGGCGAGGACGTCGCCGGTGCCGACAGAGTCGCCGGTGGCGACGCGGATCTCCTTCACGGTGCCGGACGTCTCGGCGTTGATGTGGTTCTCCATCTTCATCGCTTCGAGCACTACGAGCGCGTCGCCTGTCGTGACCTCGGCGCCGAGCTCGACGAGCACCTTCACGATCGTGCCCTGCATGGGAGCGGTGACGGTGCCGCTCCCGCCGGTGCCACCACTGCCTCCCGTCACCGCGGGCTTCGGGCGGCTGCGAGGAGCCGCGCCGGACGATGCCGTGTGCGCAGGTGCCTCGGGGAGCCAGACCTTCACCTGGTAGCGGCGTCCCTCGACCTCGACCGGCACGGTTTGCTCGACGAGTGGAGCGGCAGGCTCGCTCTCCGCGGGCGGCACCTTCAAGGCGGTCGCGTCGCGCGTGTGCGCGGCGAACTGCGACCGGTCGACCTCCTCCTCGACCCAGCTTGTCGAGTGGGTGACGTCGCGGAAGGCCGCGGTGGCCAAGAACGTCAAATGCGCGGGAATCGTCGTCTTGATGCCGGCGACCTCGAACTCGGACAGCGCGCGCACCATGCGGTCGATGGCGCGGTCGCGATCGGGGGCCCAGACGACGAGCTTGCCGACCAGGTTGTCGTAGTACTGCGAGATTGCGTCGCCCTCCTCGTAGCCGCCGTCCCAGCGCACGCCGGGCCCGGACGGTACGCGTAGGCGCGACACCGTGCCCGGCGACGGGAGGAAGTTCTTCGTCGGGTCCTCGGCGTTGATGCGGCACTCGATCGAGTGACCGCGCCGATCGATCGTCTCCTGGCTGAACGACAACGACTCGCCCGACGCGACGCGGAGTTGCTCGGCGACGAGGTCCAGGCCGGTGATCTCTTCCGTGACGCAGTGCTCGACCTGTAGACGCGTGTTCATCTCGAGGAAGAAGAACTCGCCGTCCTGGTAGAGCATCTCGACCGTACCGGCGTTGACGTATCCGCACGCGAGCGCGACTTTCACCGCGGCTTCACCCATGGCTCGACGAGTGTGGTCGGGGATGCTCGGTGCGGGCGCCTCCTCGATCAACTTCTGGTGCCGGCGCTGGGTCGAGCAGTCGCGATCGCTCAGGTACGCAGCGTTCCCGTGGGTGTCGCAGAAGATCTGCAGCTCGACGTGGCGAGGCCGGGTGAGGTATCGCTCGAGGTAGCACTCCGGTCGGCCGAAGTACGCCTGGGCCTCTCGCTTCGCGGAGTCGAACGCGCTCTTCGCGTCGTCGGCCCGCTCGACGACCTTCATGCCCCGTCCACCACCGCCGTACGCGGCTTTGATCGCGATCGGGAAGCCGTGTTCCTCGCCGAACGCGACGATCTCGCTCGCGTCGTTGATCGGGGTCGTGGTGCCGGGCACGCTCGCGACGTCCGCCCGTTGCGCGGCGAGGCGCGAGGAGATCTTGTCGCCCATGACCTCGATCGCCTCGGCCGGAGGTCCGATCCAGGCGACGCCCGAGCTCGTGACGGCCCGCGCGAAGTCGGCGTTCTCCGAAAAGAACCCGTAGCCGGGGTGCACACCGTCCGCGCCGCTCTTACGGATTGCGTCGAGGATCGCCTCGGTGTTGAGATAACTCTCGGCCGCGGTCTGACCGCCGATGGCGTAGGCCTCGTCGGCGTAGCGCACGTGGGCGGCGTCGCGGTCGAGCTCGGAGTACACGGCGACGCTTGCGATACCGAGCTCGCGGCACGTCCGCATCACGCGAATCGCGATCTCGCCTCGGTTGGCGATCAGGATCTTCGAGAGCACGGCTGCGTATCCTAAGGGTGCGCGTGCGGACGCAGCGAAGTGTCGCCGACCGTCGAACCGAGCCGCGGTACGCCGCGAGGGAGCCATGGTGATGTCGCCCGAGCCCGCGGTTTGGAGCGATCCAGACCTCGCAAGTACGCGGTTTCGCGACGTCCGCTGGTTCGAGCGCATCGACTCCACCAACCGGTACCTGCTCCAGTGCGCGTCCGAGGGTTCCTCCGAAGGCGTGGTCGCGGTGGCCGACGAACAGACCGCCGGGCGGGGTCGGCTCGGGCGCGCGTGGGTCGCTCCCGCGGGCTCCGCGCTCCTCGCCTCGGTGTTGTTGCGGCCGGCACTGCCCGTCGAGCGCACGCACCTCGTCACTTTGGCGGCCGGGCTCGCCGCCCTCGATGCGATCGACGCGCTCACAACCGTGCGCGCGGGCCTGAAGTGGCCGAATGACGTCGTTGTCGACGACCGGAAGCTCGCGGGGATCCTCGCCGAGGCCGACGGAGCGGGTGCCGTTGTCGTCGGTATGGGTTGCAACGTGCAACCGGCGGCATTGCCCGTCGAGCTCTACGACAGCGCGACCGCGGTGGCGGTCGATCGCGCGCGACTTCTCGTCCAATGGCTTCGGGCCTACGACGCGCGGCTCGCCGCGCTCGACCGCGTGGTCGCCGACGCGACGGCCCGATCGGCGACGCTCGGCCGGCGAGTACGCGTCGAGCTCGCAGACGAGACGTTCGAGGGCGCCGCGAGCGCGCTCACCGACGAAGGGTTCCTGGTCGTCGACGGCCGAGTCGTGAGCGCGGGCGACGTCGTGCACCTACGCCATGACCTCACGGGACCGAGCGACTAGGGGTCGAGGTCGTTCGCGACGAGATCTCGGAACGCGGCCGCGAGGCGTTCGCTCACGGGCCCGCGAACATTGCGGAGCTGCCCGCCGTCGACGCACGCGATCGGCTGCACCTCTCGTGTCGTCGACGACAGGAACGCTTCATCGCTCAGCGCGAGCTCGTCGATCGGCACGTCGCGCTCCTCGGTCGGGATGCGCGACTGCTTGCCCAGTTCGAGCAGCAGCGCGCGGGTCACCCCCAGCAGGCACCCGGCGCTGGCAGGCGGAGTGCAGAGC
>JALYLU010000623.1 GCA_030774075.1 Actinomycetota bacterium
CGCTCGACCCGGACGGCGTTTCGGCGCTGACGAGCGGTGCCCCGCCTCGCGTACGGGCGCGCTCTCCGTTGCTGCGACACGCGCGGTCGCTTGCCGATGCCATCGTGGAGAAGCTCAGCGCGAGCGAGCCGGTAGCCCGACCCGTTCGCTCCGAGCGAGACGAACGCGCTCCGACGACGGTGCCTGTCCACGTTGGGGCAACCGCTCAAGAGGCGTCATGAACGTGACCGCATCGTCGGAGCTGTCAGCTCGTATCCGCGGCGAGGTCCTCGCGCAACTCGGCGAACGGCGACGCACCGACGAGGCGGCGGGCCGGGCCAAGGTGGCGCCACCCGACGAGGAAGCGCTGGGTCGCCAGCTCATCACCGAAGCCCTCGACGGTCACGCGCGAAACGCGCTGGTGGCCGGTCGGCCCGTGCTGTCGGTCGATGAGGAGGACGATATCGCTCAAACCGTGTTCGACGGTTTGTTCAGGCTTCATCGTCTCCAGCGCCTTCTGGATGACCCGATGCTGGAGAACATCAACGCAAACGGCTGCGACAACGTTTGGGTTCGCTACGCGGACGGTCGACGCGAACAGGTGGAGTCGATCGCCGACTCGGATGCAGAGCTCATCGATCTCCTGCGTATGGCGGCCGCACGACTTGGTATCGGCGAACGCCGCTTCGACCTTGGCTCGCCACGACTCACTCTCCAGCTACCGGACGGCGCGCGCCTCTTCGCCGTCATGGCGGTCGCGGCGCGACCGTGCCTATCGATTCGCCGCCATCGCTATTTGAAGATCACACCGGACGACCTGATTCGCATGGGAACGCTCGACGTCGCGCTGCGTGAGTTCCTCGGCGCGGCCATGCGTGCACGCAAGTCCTGCATCATCTGCGGCGGCACGGCATCCGGGAAGACGACGCTGTTGCGAGCCATGGCAGCCGACATTGCGTCGTGGGAGCGACTCATCACCATCGAGGACTCCCTGGAGCTGGGCCTGGACCGCTACCTCGACTTGCATCCTGACGTCGTCGCGTTTGAAGCTCGAGAGCCCAACGTCGAAGGCGAAGGTGAGATCACCCTCGCCGATTTGGTGCGGTGGGCGCTCCGCATGTCGCCGGATCGAGTCATCGTCGGCGAGTCACGCGGGGAAGAAGTCCTCTCCCTCCTCAACGCGATGTCGCAAGGCACTGATGGCTCGATGACGACGCTGCACGCCTCGTCGTCGAAGGGCGCGTTCTCCAAGCTGGCGACGTACGCAGCTCAAGCACCCGAACGTCTCCCGCTCGAAGCGACGAACTTGTTGGTTGCCAACGCCGTCAACTTTGTCATCCACCTCGCGCAGCATCCGAACGGAAGCCGGTTCGTGTCCTCCGTGCGCGAGGTCGTCGACGCCGAAGGCCCGCTCGTGATCTCGAACGAGGTGTTCCGCCCTGGTCCGGACCGGCGCGCGATCCCCGGCACGCAACTGCGCCTCGACACACTCGACGAGCTGGCCTCGGTCGGTTTCGATCCGGCGCTGTTGGACCGACCCGGTGGATGGTGGGACCCATGACCGCGCTGGCCGCACTCTGTGGCGCGGCGGTCGGCCTGGGCATCACGGTCACCGTGATGGGGCTACGCGGTGTCGAACTGCCGCCGCTGCGGCGGCGAACACTTGGCGCTCGCTGGGAGCGCCGGACCCTTCGCTTCGCAGCGGCGGTCGTGGCCGGCGTCTTGGTAGGCGCGGCGACCGGTTGGCCGGTGGGTGCCTTGCTTGCTGCGGCAGCAGCCGTCGCTCTTCCGGATCTCCTGACCGAAGGTGCAGCCCACGCGGCGCTGGTTGCTCGCATCGAGGCGATCGCGGGATGGGCCGAGATGCTGCGCGACACGATGGCCGGCGCGGCGGGGCTCGAGCAAGCGATCACGTCGACTGCACCGATCGCACCGACGCCGATCCGACGTGAAGTGGTGACGCTGGCCGGGCGGTTGGGACGGGAGCGTCTCACCACTGCGCTCCGCGCCTTCGCCGACGACGTCGCGGACCCGACCTGCGACCTGGTGGTTGCCGCGCTGACGTTGGCTGCCGAACATCAGGTGCATCGACTCGGCGAGCTGCTCGGCAGTCTCGCTCAGGCCGCGCGCGAGCAGGCCACGATGCGACTCCGAGTCGAAGCCGGCCGAGCTCGCACGCGCACCTCCGTCAAGGTCATTGTGAGTGTGACGGCTGCTTTGGCGTTCGGGCTCGCGATCCTCAATCGCACGTACTTGGAGCCCTACAACAGCGCGCTTGGCCAACTCGTGCTGCTCGTCGTTGGCTTCATGTTCGCAGCAGCGTTCGCGTGGCTCGCCCGTATGGCGCGCCCCGCGCTTCCCGAACGCTTCCTTGTTGGTGAGGCGCAGCCGTGATCCTCGCCCTCATCTCCGGCAGTGGGGTTGGCGCGGGCCTGTGGCTGATCGCACGCGGCTGGGCACCGCCGCGGCTCTCGTTGGCCGAATCGCTGGTCCAGTTGCGCACAAGCGGAGCGCGGGCGTCCTCCGTCGTGGTCGACGACGACGCACGATTCGCTGCTCGTGTCGGTCGTCCGATCGCTCATTTGCTGGCGCAATCCGGTATCCGATGGGTGATGTGGCCAGGCGTCGGCGGGGACCTCGCGGTGCTCGGACGAAGTCGCGAGACGCATCTCGCGGAGAAGGTCACGCTCGCGCTGGTTGGACTCTTGCTCGTACCAGCGACAGCGGCTGTGCTTGCCCTCGGCGGCGCGCATCTGCCGCTGGCAGTTCCCCTATGGGGCTCTCTCCTATTTGCCGCGGTCGGTTTCTGGATCCCGGACGTCGGGATTCACGCCGAGGCGCAAGCCCGGCGGCGCGACTTCCGACACGCGCTCGGGGCCTTCCTCGATCTCGTTGTTGTGGCCCTCGCCGGAGGCGGAGGGGTTGAGACCGCGCTCGAGGACGCTGTGGGCATCGGGAATGGTTGGGCCTTCGACCATCTGCGGCACGCTTTGGACCGCGCCCGACTCGCGCGGGAGACGCCGTGGGCCGCACTTGCTCAGGTTGGTGACGAGCTTGGCGTACCCGAACTCGCGGAACTTGCCGCGACGGTCGCCCTAGCCGGCACCGAGG
>JALYLU010000624.1 GCA_030774075.1 Actinomycetota bacterium
ACACCCCACCGCAACGCCTCGGAAAAGCTCACCGCGCCAACGGGGAGAAGCATGAACTCCTGGATGTCGACGTTGCTGTCGGCGTGCGCACCACCGTTCAACACGTTCATCTGAGGCACCGGGAGCACGTGGGCGTTGGCGCCGCCGACGTAGCGGTACAACGGCATGCCGCACTCCTCGGCGACGGCCTTGGCCGCGGCCAGCGACACGCCGAGGATCGCGTTGGCACCCAGGCGACTCGAGTTGTCGGTCCCGTCGAGCGCCACGAGCCCGGCATCGAGCCCGCGCTGGTCGGCCGCGTCGAGGCCGATGACGGTGTTGCGGATCTCGCCGTTCACATGCCCGACGGCGTCGAGGACCCCTTTGCCCCCGAAGCGGTCGCCGCCGTCGCGCAGCTCGACGGCCTCGTGGGCACCGGTGCTCGCACCGCTGGGGACCGCGGCTCGGCCCCGTGCGCCGGACAGCAGCTCGACCTCGACCTCAACGGTCGGGTTGCCGCGGGAATCGAGGATCTCGCGGCCGACGACATCGTCAATGATGCTCACGAAAACTCCTGAGGCCAATGTGGCGAATGTATACGCTCGGACGCTCCGCGTGGCAGCGAACGCGCGTTCGGGGTTCAGCTCGAGGCCGCCGGCGCGCCCGGTGCAGGAGGCTCCGGCGGGAAAACCGGTGGGGCCGGTCGCGGCGGAGGCGTCACCCCGGGGATCGCGCGGAACGCGTCGAACAGCTCGACGGGTATCGGGAAGATGATCGTCGAGTTCCGCTCGGCCGAGATCTCGGCCATCGTCTGCAGCGTGCGTAACTGCATCGCGCCGGGGCTGGCGGCCATCGTCGTCGCGGCCTGGCCGAGCCTCTCGGAGGCCTGCATCTCGCCCTCCGCCGCGATGATCTTCGCCCGCCGTTCCCGCTCGGCTTCGGCCTGGCGCGCCATCGCGCGCTGCATCTGCTCGGGGAGTCCCACGTCGCGGACCTCGACCAGATCCACCTCAACTCCCCACGACTCGGTCTGGTCGTCCAGCGCGAGCTTCAACTCCAGGTTTATCCGGTCGCGCTCCCCGAGCAGCTGGTCGAGCTCGTGACGGCCGATGATCGAACGCAGCGAGGTCTGGGCGACCAGCTGGGCCGCGTTGAACCAGTTCTGGATCTTGAGCACCGATGCGACCGGGTCCTTGACCCGGAAGTACGCCACCGCGTCGACGGCGACCGTGACGTTGTCCTTCGTGATGACCTGTTGCGATGCCACGGGGACCGCCTGCGTCTGCAGGTTGACCCGGACGATCCGGCTGATGAAGGGCGGCACGACGAAGATGCCCGGCCCCCGTGCACCGCGGCATCGCCCGAACACGAACAGCACGCCCCGCTCGTACTCCTGCACGACCCGAACGCCCGACGCGACCAGCCACAGCAATACCAGGACGAGAACGACCGCGAGAATTCCGGCTACTGCCACGTACACATTCTCGTCCTCAGCGGGTCAGTCTCCGGGGATCATATTTTCGGATCGACTCCACGCTCCGCTCCCCTCCGGACGCTGCGCTGTCGTCTCACTATTTCGGGTCGACTCCACGCTCCGCTCCCCTCCGGTCGCTGCGCTGTCGTCTCACCGTACGCGGTCCCAAAGTGCCTGAACGGTCGACGCGTCCGCGCCGGAGAGGTCGACGTGCTCGGCACGCGCGAGCTGCTCCATGCGCGCGAAGCGATCCTTGAAGCGAACTGCCCACGCCGTCAGCGCGGACTCTCCGTCGAGGCCGGCGCGCGCGCCCGCGGCGGCCAGCGCGGCGAGCCCGTCGGCGAGGGCGTGCTCGTCGGCAACCGTCGAATCTCCCAAAAGCGGCGGTACGAGCCCGATCGATTGGGCCTTGCGCAACAGCTTCTGCACGTACAGCAATGACGGCAGCCCGGGCGTCATGCCCTCGACCAGTGACGCGTGACCCTTCTCGCCCTTCTTGATCTGCTCCCAGTTGGTGATGACCGCGTCGGGCGTCTTCGCCTCGACCTCACCGAAGACGTGGGGATGACGGCGCACGAGCTTGGCGTGAATGCCGCGCGCCACGTCGCCGATCGTGAACGCTCCGGCCTCGGTCGCGAGCACGGAATGGATCATCACTTGGAACAGGAGATCGCCGAGCTCGTCTTCGAGCGCGTCGTAGGCGCCGGCCGGCACCTCGCCGCCCGGCGCTTCCGGCGGGAGCTCGTCGATCGCCGCCGCGACCTCATACGCCTCTTCGAGCACGTGCCGCCGGAGCGTGTGATGGGTCTGCGCCGCGTCCCACGGGCACCCGCCCGGGCCGCGCAGTCGTTCCGTGAGCGCCAGCAGGCGCGCGAGCTCCCCGGCCACGGAGACGTCGCCGGTGTCGACGAACACTGAGGTGAGGTGGTCGGGCTCGACCACCTGATCGAGCTCCGAGAGCGCGAGCGAGACCAACCGCTCGTCGGGCAAGCCGAGGCCCTGGAGCACGATCACCTCGTGCTCGGGGGGGAGCACTTCGAGCAACGCGATCTTGACGTCGGACAGCACGAACCGCGTGTCGCACTGGGCGAGCAGCATCGCCCCCGCGAAGCCGGCTGAATCGACCGCGAACGTGCGGGCGTCGACGACGCGGGCGCCGGTCATCGGATCGATGCCGAGCCGGTTCCACGCCAGGTCTGCAAAGGACAATCCCGGGACGATCTCGATGTCGATGCCCGCGCCGCGCAGCAGCGCCACTGTCCGCTCCGCAACCGACGGGCTGCCCGGTACCGCGTACGCGACCTCGCCGTGCTCCTGAGCCGCGGCGACGACCCGCGCCGCGATCGCGGCGTACACCGTGTCGAGGTCGTCACCGTCGTCATAGAGCAGGTCGAGCGGCTCGAGCGCGATGCCTTCGCGCGCGAGCTCGTCGACGGCCGGATGCCGCGACGTTCGCGTGTAGCGCACCGGGATCCGTTGGAGCGCGACGCGGGCCGCGGGCAACAGCAGATCGACGCCGGCCGGCCCGAGCCCGACCACGACGACGCGAGGCCGGCTCACCCGCCTGCAGGTACCGTCGTCGTCGTCGTGGTCGTCGGCGTACACGCGGCCGACTTCTCCCGAC
>JALYLU010000625.1 GCA_030774075.1 Actinomycetota bacterium
GAGATGAGTTCCGAACTCGAGCTAGAGCGCGTCAGAGCCCGCTTCCCCGGTTCGGATGCGGATCAGGCCCTCGACGGGAACGATCCACACTTTCCCATCGCCGATCTTGCCGGTGCGAGCAGCTTCCACGATCTTCTCCGCGACACGCGGGGCGTCGTCGTCGTCGACGAGTATCTCGAGCTTCACCTTCGGCACGAAGTCGACCGTGTACTCGGCGCCGCGGTACACCTCGGTGTGCCCGCGTTGCCGGCCGAAGCCTTGCACCTCGGTCATCGTCAGCCCTTGCACGCCGAAGTCCTGCACGGCCGTCTTGACGTCATCGAGCTTGAACGGCTTGACGATGGCTACGACGAGTTTCACGTGTCACTCCTTTGCCCGCTCACGCGGATCCCTCGGTTCGGCGGCCATCGGAGCCCGGCGGCTCGGCGCGACTCCTGAGGCGAACAGCCGAGAAGGCTGTGACCTCGCCCGAGCCTGACAGGAAGCTGTTTCCCGGCCGAGACTCGATTGTTACACCTCTGTTTCATGCGGTGCCTCCCGAGGGACCGGCGTCGCCGCCCGCCCGCGACCTGAGGACTTTCGCCTTGCCGAGACCCCACGCGAGCAGCGCCCCGCCGAGCTCGTCGTCGCCGAGCTCCGCGGGGTTCTTGAGGACGATGCCGTATGGATCGTCGGGAAAGGCCCGCGTCTCGAAGGGATCGCGCACGACTGCCGGCACGCCGGCCGCGCGCAACACCTCGCTCGCCTCGCGGAAAAGCGACCGAATGATCTCGAGCGGCGTGGCGCGCTGGGCGGCCGGGTCGAGCTCGAACAGCGATCGCAGCTCGGTCTCGACGCGGGTGGCGGCCCGCTCGCCCGCGACGCTCGCGGCCGCGATCGCGCCCGCTCGGGAGTCGTCGTCGAGCTTTCCCCATGCGTCGATCAGCGCAGTCACGGAGCGCACTACCCACGCCGGGCCCAAGCGCGCCACACCGTCGATCAGCACGCCGGCGCCCTGGGTCATCAGCGCAAAGCCGTCGGCCTCGGTACCCGACATTGCCCGCGCCCGCTGGTCGTCAGGGGTCGGCATCGACCAACATCGTCGCGTGCGGCTCCGGGCGTTGTCGGTCTTCGAGCGAATCGTCTATCACTGCGCGTGCGTCGATCCACGCGATCCCGCCCACCCGGTGCTGGAGGTCGACGCCCTCCTGCGGGAGGGCGACGCCGATGGTCCATTGCTCGTCGCGGTCGCAGACTTCAAGCGCATCATCGGCTTCCAGGCGACGAACGCGTGCATCGGCGAGTTCCGCCGGGCCGGCCGGACCGAGACGTACGACGGCGTCGAGTACGTGACGTTCGCGGTGTGGGAGGTGGCCGCACCGTGAAGTATCCGGGCCGAGTTCGTCTGCGGGCGAAATCCTCAACCGGCGACGACGTCGCCTTCCATGCGGTTGACGGTGCACCCCAGCTCCTCGAGATACGCGATTGCATGACCGCGCGCGTCGTGCGGTCCCGCGAGCTCGAGGATCACCCAGGCCGAATGAGCCTCGACGTTCGCGCGCCGTATGCTCGGAACGACGTCGAAGCGCTTGATCACCTCGTAGATCATCGGTCGCTCGACGAGCTCCTCCGGGATCGACACGAAGAGCCGGATCGCGTCGCCGTGCGGAGTCATCGCCCGTCGTCCTCCGCGCGCAGCCCCACGCGGGCACACGCATCGGCCGGCTCGAGGACGAGCCCGGTGAAGAACGGCCCGAACTCCGCGTAGCGGGCCGACACCGGGTCGAAGCGCATCTCGTAGACGATCTCCTTCAGCGCGGCCGGGTCGTCGGCCAACAGCGTGACGCCCCATTCCCAATCGTCGATCCCCGTCGAGCCGGTAATGAGCTGGAGCACGCGGCCCGCGTATGTTCGCCCGACGCGAGCGTGGCCGGCCATGAGCTCCTTGCGTTCGTCGAAGGGCAGCTCGAACCAATTCGCGTCGGTCGAGCGACGTTTCGACATCGGATAGAAGCAGCAGCACTGCTTCATCGGAAGACGCGGGTGCACCCGATTCTCGCGGTAGTGCTCGATGCGATCACGCCACACGGTGAGACGCCCTTCGAGCTCGTTTCCCGTCACGCCTTCCTCGCGCTCGAGGCGCGCCCGCTCGTCGTCCTCGGTTGCGCCGTACTCGGACTGCTCGGTGAGCGAGACGTAGGAGTAGACCGGTGCCAAAGGTGCCGCGAGGAGCTCGGTCTGGAAGCGTTGCAGCCGTGCGAGATCGGGTCCGAGGGCGATCACGCCGAGGTCGGCCTTGTGACCGAGCATCGCAACGGCCAACGCCTGGTGCCCGTCGGCCTCGAGCGCGGCGAACGCGTCACGGACGTGCTTTCCGGCGCCCGCATCTCGCTCGGCGCGCTCGCGGTCGACCCGGTAGTACAGGTGCAGAACACCCCATCCGACCGAAGGAGTCACGCCTTCCACGAAATCGAGCGTACCCGCGACCACCTCGACCATCCGCCCGCGGAGGCACACTCACCCAGTCGACGTGCCGCTCCCGAGCGTGCTGTACGGCCGCGTTTGCGACGGCGGAGGAGCCGTAACGCGAACGGGGGTGCCGAACGCGTAGTAGTCACCCTGGATGCGAATCATCGCGTCGGGCCCGAGGCCGTCGGTCCCGCCGGCGCCCGCTTGCGGCGCGAGTGGGACCGAAACCACGACGCGCCGGACCCGTCCGGCACGATCGAGCCAGACGTCGAGCGCGAGTGGCCGATCGCCGCTCGCCGATCCGAGCTGAGCCAGCTTGGCGCGCAGTGCCGCCGCTCGGCGGCCTCCGGCAGCATCCGCCGTCGTGTCGATCGTCGTCGCATAGTGCGTCGAGGGCTCGCCGCGCACGGACTCGTCGCCAACGATCCGGATTTCGTCCGACGCGGCGGCGACAAACGCGAGCTGGCCGGCAGGATCCACCTGCGATGGTGACAGCGCGGACGGATCGGCGCCGCCCGCGTGCCTCGGGTCGAGACTGAGCCACCTGACCGAGGGAGGCAGGCCGGCCGCCCGGAGGATCCCGGCCGGCATCTTGGTGTAGACGACCCCACCGACGGTCCG
>JALYLU010000626.1 GCA_030774075.1 Actinomycetota bacterium
CGAGCCTGCGCGGCATCGTCCGAGTCGTCGCGCAGTGCCGAGAAGACGGCGCGAGGCGCCTGCAGCACGAGCAGCGCCCGCAGCATCCATTCACGGTCCCTCGACGTTGCCTGCGTGGCCACGCACGAAAGGCTAGTGGGCCTTGTCTGGCACAGTGGGTCGATGCTCGTCGTCTTCGGGGGTCTTGCGGGGACGGGTAAGACCACGCTGGCGCAGCGGGTCGCCGCCGGTCGCTCCGCGGCCTACGTTCGCATCGACGCGATCGAAGCCGCGATGTGGCGTGCAGGCGTCTCGCGCGACCAACCGACCGGGCTGGCCGCATACGTGGTCGCAGACGCGATCGCCGAAGGCTCGCTCCGAGCCGGGACGCCGGTCGTCGTCGATGCGGTCAATCCTGTCGAGGCGGCAAGACGCGGCTGGAGAGAGCTGAGCGCTCGAACCGGCGCTCCGCTCTATGTGATCGAAGTGGCCTGCTCCGATCGCGCCGAGCACCGCCGGCGAGTCGAGCAAAGACAAGGCGACGTCGAGGGGCTTGCGATGCCGACCTGGGCCGACGTTGTGGCGCGTCATTACGAGCCGTGGAACGAGCCGCGGCTCGTCGTGGACACAGCGGAGCCTCTTACATCGTGCCTCCGCCAAATCGAGGATCACCTGCTGACCTCCGCGGGTTCCTAAATACGCGCCGTTCGACTACCGAACCCAGAGCTGGTCGATCAGCAGCCCCAGAGGCGGGCTGTCCTGGTAGTTGCCAACGCGCTTCGAGAGAACGTCGACCGCCTTCGGGTTGACGAGCGGCACCCAGGGTGCCTGGTCGACGGTCTGCCTGTCGATGCTCTCCCACAGCCCGCGGGCGGCGTCGGGGTTCGAGGCCTGCTCGGTCGCGGCTCGCTCGATCTGGCGATCGATGCGAGGGTCGCAGAACTGCGCGGCGTTCGAGTTCGCCCCGTCATTCGGTAGGAACGAAGCACACGTGAGGATGGGGCTGAAGAAACCGGACGCGGCGGGATAGTCGGAGATCCATTCGACCGTCCCGATCTGCGCCTTGTTGCGCGAGTCGCCTATCACCGAGAAGTATGCGTAGCCACCGAGGACCTTCATCGACGTGCGATAGCCGAGCGAGCGGAGCAGCTTCACCGCGTAGGGGCCGATCGCCCCGAGATCCCCCCAGGACCAAACGGTGACCTTCATGCCGCGCGTGCCGGACGCTGCCACGAGCGCACGCGCCTTCGCGAGATCTGGTGCAGTCGTCGTGCCTTCGGCATAAGGGCAGTAGGGCCGGTAGCCCGGGAAGTGTGGAGGCAGGATCTGGCAGGTTGCCTGGGCGACGTCGGGTCCCCCGACGGCCTGGACGGCCGCGGCGCGGTCGGCGGCGTAGTTCAGAGCCTTGCGCACGTCGAGACGGTTGAAGGGCGGGAGTCGGGTGTTGAGGAAGAGCGCGACCGTCGCCGCCTGCGGATTCGTGTGCACCTGGCTCGCGTGCTGGGCCTTGCTCGCAGCTAGCAGGCCCGCGGAAGGGGGCGTCTGTGACTGAGAGGTACTGAAAACGTCAGCTTTGCCGCCGATCACGGCGTTCACCGCCTCGTCCGGGGTGCCCCCGATGTCCAAGACGATCTCGTCCGGATAGCCGTCCGGCTGCGCCGCCTGCGACCACTCGCGGAAATGCGGATTGCGCACGAGCTTGATGATGTGTTGGGGGCGGTAGCTCTCGATTACGTACGGCCCGGTTGCAGGCAGGCCGTGCGTCCTGGCTTCTTTCAGCGGCGTGCCCGCGGGCACGACGTACGCCCAGGGCAATGCGAGCTTGTACAGGAACTCGGGGTCCGGCCCGACGAGGTGGAAGGTGACGGTCTTCGCGCCGTCGTCCACGACGATCCCGCGCGAGAGGTTGCAGCGCTTCGGTCTCTCCTTGCAGCGGGCCACGCCGACGATGCCGTCGTAGTACTGCACGGGCAACTTGCCCAGCTTGAAGACGCGCTCGAACGTGGAGCGGAGATCGGATGCCCGAACCGACCTACCGCTCGAGTAACGGATGGCCGGTCGCAGCCGGAAGGTGTACGTCCTGCCGCCGTCGGTCGGAGTCGGAAGCGAGATTGCGAGGTCGGGCACGAGCTGCGTCCCTGCAAGCCCGCTCGCTTGGTTGAACGCGACCAGGCCGTCGCCGGTCATGCGCAGGATCGACCACGAAGTCGAGTCGTAGGCGACGGCGGTGTCGATCGAGTCGGTGCGACGGTTCGTCCGCATCGTCAGCGTGCCGCCGCGATGGCCCGCGCCGGACTGGCGGACGCCGACCAGCACGGTGTCGCCCGAGATCGCCACTCCTCGCGGCCGGTTGCCGACACTGATGCGTTGCACGACCTGGTTCGTCCGCAGATCGATTCGCGCCAGCGTGCCGTCGAACTGATTGCTCACCCAGACGCCGTGCGAGCCGACTGCGACGACAGCTGGACCGTTCCCGGTTGGAATAACCGCCGCAACCGAATTCCGTGTCGGATCGATCCGAGAGACGGTCCCGTCCAGGCTGTTCGCGACCCAGACGGCGCCGCGGCCGAAGGCGAGCCCCGCTGGACCGTTCCCTACGGGGATCGTCTGCACGACGCTTCCTGTTTTTGGGTCAATGCGCGCCACGCGGTTGGCCGTTCGCTGGCTCGCCCACAAGGTGTCGGCACCGAAGGCGAGCTCCGCGGCCGAGATCGGCAGCGTCTTCGTAGGCATCCCGCTGTCGGCATTGATCTTCGTGATCGTGTCGTCGCCGGTGTTCGCAACCCAAACCGAGTGCGCCGCGTAAGCGATGCCGACAGGGCCGTTGCCGACCGGGATCGGCTTCTGCGCGACTGTGTTTGTTTCGGGGTCAATCCGCGAAACGGTGCCGTCCAGACTGTTGGACACCCAGACAGCGCCGTTCCCGGTCGTGATTCCGCTCGGGCTACTGCCCACGGCGATCGTCTGGACGACCGCCCTTGTCAGAGGGTCGATCCGCGAAACGGTGTCGTCGTCGGCGTTGGTGACCCAGAAGGCCCCCTCCCCGACTGCGAGGTAGCTGGGTGTCGCGCCCACCCCCACCTCCCCAG
>JALYLU010000627.1 GCA_030774075.1 Actinomycetota bacterium
TCGCTGCGCCATCCTGGCTCCGCTCGTCCGCACGCTTACACGGCTCCCTCGCTGCGCCATCCTGGCTCCGCTCGTCCGCACGCTTTACTTGCCTCCTGAGGTGCCGAAGTAACAGATGTGGATGTTGCGGTTTTCGAACAGGCGCTGACCGAGCTGAGTTTCGACGACCTCCGCTCGGTCGCGTTCGATCTGCACGCTGCGTGCGCGTCGACGGCCGACGAGGTCGCGAACACCCGCGCCATGCTCACGATCGAGCAGACGCTTCGGCGCACCCGCCGGTTGCACGACGCGGCGTTGGCGTCCCTCGCCGCGGCGACGAAGGTGCAGCAGGTCGCCGTGATCGCGCACGTCGAACTTCCGGACGACGACGTCACGCGCGTGGCCCGGGCCGCAGCTCAGATCGCGCGTGGCATGGTCGTGGGCGACCATCCGGGCATCGACGACGCGCTGCACGTGCTCGGTAAAGGCTGGCACCGGCTGCCCTGCTTCGCCGTGTTCCGCGCCGCGTAACTCGCACCGCGCTCAGTAGTCTCCGATCGTGGTTCATTCCGATCGGTTGTTGCTCGGGCCGGGCCCTTCGAATCCCTATCCCGAGGTCATGGAGGCGTTCCAGCGCCCGGTGCTCGGGCATCTGGATCCCGACTTCCTGAAGGTGCTCGACGAGATTGCCGATCGCCTGCGCCTGGTCTTTCGTACCGAGAACGCGTTGACGCTTCCGATCAGCGGCACCGGCTCGGCGGGAATGGAGGCGTGCTTCGTCAACCTACTCGAACCCGGGGACACCGCGATCATCGGCGTGAACGGAGTGTTCGGCGAACGCATGTGCGAGGTCGCGCGGCGGTGCGGCGCGGCGGTCGTCCGGGTCGAGGCGCCATGGGGACGCGCGATCGACCCGCAACAGTTGCTCGAGACGCACCGCGAGCATCCCGACGCGCGTGTGGTCGCGGTCGTGCACGCCGAGACGTCGACCGGCGTCGAGAACGAGATCGCGCCGCTCGCCGCGTTGCAGCAGACCGATACGTTGCTGTTGGTCGACACCGTCACGTCGCTCGGTGGCATTCCCGTCGACGTCGACGGGTGGGGGATCGACGCGGTTTACTCGGGCACCCAGAAGTGTCTCGGCGTGCCGCCCGGGTTGTCGCCGGTCAGCTTCTCGGCGCGCGCGGTCGAGCGCGTGCGGGGTCGGTCGCAACCTTCGCAGTCGTGGTACCTCGACCTCGCTCTGCTCGCCGACGATGGGGGTACCGCCCGGCGGTACCACCACACCGCGCCGATCTCGATGTTGTACGGGTTGCACGCAGGCCTCGGCGTGGTGCTCGACGAAGGGCTTGCCGCCGCGCACGCACGCCACCGCGACGCGGGCGCGCGGTTGCAGGACGCGCTGCCCGAGCTGGGGTTTCGGCCCTTCGCGCTCGACCGACCGTTGCCGCAGCTCACGTCGGTGTGGCTGCCGGACGGTGTCGACGACGCCAAAATGAGAACCGAGCTCCTGGTGCGCTTCGGCATCGAGGTCGGCGGAGGGCTCGGTGAGCTCGCAGGCAAGGGATGGCGCATCGGGCTCATGGGCCACTCGGCTCGAGAACGCTCGGTGCTCACGCTTCTCGGGGCTCTGGGCGTTCTCCTGTAGGAAGGTCTTGGGATGGCGCGGCGACGTCTGACGCGCCGGGAATGAACAACTGCCGGCGGTAGAACCGGAGCTCCTCGATCGACTCGCGGATGTCGTCGAGTGCGCGGTGCTGTTCCGACTTTCCGGGCCGCTGGGCGTACACCTCGGGGTACCAGCGCCGGCACAGCTCTTTCAAGGACGATACGTCGATGCTGCGGTAGTGCAGGTAGATGTCGAGGTCATGCATGTAACGATCGAGAAATCTGCGGTCGGTGCCGATGCTGTTGCCGCAGAGCGGGGCGGTTCCGGCCAGGGGCACGTGGCTCCGGACGTATTCGAGAGTTCGAGACCGGGCGGCGTCGAGGCTCACGTCGGACGCGCTGATCGCCGTGAGCAAACCGGACTTCGTGTGCATCTTGCGGACGAATTCGTCAATACGCGCGAGCGCGTCGGCGTCCTGATGAATGACGATGTCGATGCCGTCGTCGACGAGCGCGAGCTCGGAGTCGGTGACGATGCACGCGATCTCGACGATCGTGTGCTGCTCGACGTCGAGGCCCGTCATCTCGAGGTCGAGCCACACCAGATGGTCGTCGTCCTCGCGAGCGCTCACGATCGGCACGCTATACGGCTGTGGACTCGCTTCGTCGAGCCGGACGGCCCCATTAGATTCGGCGGCCGATGGCCGCTCCCCCCCTCGTCTGGCGTCCCGACGAAGCAATGCTGCGCGAAAGCAATGTGGCTCGCTTCATGATCGCCGAGCACGTCAACGATTTTGCGACGCTCGTGCAGCGTTCGATCGACGAACCGGAGTGGTTCTGGGACGCGGTGGTGCGGTTCCTCGGGCTGCCGTTCGACACTCCGTACGACCGCGTGCTCGACACGTCGGCCGGTATCGAGTGGGCAACCTGGTTCGTCGGCGGGCGCTGCAATGCGGCGACCATGTGTCTCGAGCGCGTGGCCGCCGACCGCCCGGCCGTGATCTGGGAAGGCGAGGAGGGCGAGACGCGTACCGTCACCGGCGCCGAGTTGCGAGTGCTCACGGATCGCATCGCGTCGGGATTGACCGCGCGCGGCGTGCGCGAAGGCGACGCCGTCGGTCTGTTCATGCCGATGGTGCCCGAGACCGTCGCCGCGCTCTTCGCGATTGCGAAGCTCGGCGCGATCTTCCTGCCGATCTTCTCGGGTTACGGCGCCGAGGCGGTTGCGATCCGTCTGCAGGACGCGCAGGCCGTCGCGGTCGTGACGGCCGACGGCTTCACCCGCCGCGGCAAGCTCGTCGCGATGAAGGAGACCGCCGACGCCGCGGTCGCGCAGGTGCCGACTGTGCACACCGTCTTGCTCGTGAGTCGGAGCCGCTGCGACCCACCGATGCGCGACGGTCGCGACGTGCGGCTCGACGAGCTGCCGGACGCGCCGTTCGCAGCCCGCTCGGTTGACGC
>JALYLU010000628.1 GCA_030774075.1 Actinomycetota bacterium
ACCTTCGCCGGGGCGCGGTTGATCTCATCCGCCAGGAGGAGGTTGGTGAACACGGGGCCGAGTGACGTCTGGAAGTCGCCAGCGCGCTGGTTGTAGATGCGCGTGCCGACAAGGTCCGCCGGCACCAGGTCAGGGGTGAACTGGATGCGCTTGAAGTCGCCGGTGATGGCCTGAGCGACGGTCTTGACCGACAGAGTCTTCGCCAGGCCCGGCACGCCCTCGACCAGAAGGTGGCCGCGCGCGAGAAGACCGACCATGAGGCGCTCGATCAGGTGGTCCTGCCCGACGATCACCTTCTTTATCTCGAAGAGAAGCCGTCCTGTGTCGGGGGGCACTGCCCCCTGTGTCTCTGCCATCAGTCCTTCACTCCTCTAGTCCGGCGGCACGCCGAGCGCGCCTGCCGCTGTGTCGATGGTCACCGCGAAACCCACGCCGCTGAACGCGGGTTGTCCCGTCGGATTCACGAGTCCGGTGACGATGCCCACGACTTCACCGTCCCTATTCACCAGTGGGCCTCCGGAGGATCCGGGGTTCACCGCCGCGTCGAACTGGATGAGACCGGTCAGGGTGCGGCCCTGATTGGGCGCTTGAACCGAGCGGTCGAGACCGCTGATCACGCCGGTCGAGAGCGATCGCGTCAGGGCGAACGGGTTTCCGACGACGATCGCGTCGTCGCCGATCCGAAGCGCCGATGGATTACCAAGAGTGGCGGGCTGAAGCTGCGCGGGCGTATTGGCTGGCCGGAGCGCTGCGATGTCGCTCTCGGTCACCTGGGAAATGATCACGGCCGATGACTCGGTGCCGTCGGCGAATACGACCGTCAGGCGCTGGGCGTTCTGAACGACGTGCAGAGCGGTCAGGATGTCGCCCGCGTCGTCTATGACGACTCCCGACCCTGAATCGGTGACCGTGCCGTCCGCGCGTAGCGCTTTGATCTGTACGACCGAGGGAGCGACCTTCGCGTAGACCTCGCTCATGGCCGGCGTCGGAGTGGCCGATGGCTGTACGTCCTCGGGCCGCGGCGCCGGCGCCATCGAGATGGCGACGAGCAGCGCGGGGCCGGCAAGCGCGGCGGTCCACGGAAGCGCGCGGCGGAGAGCCGTGCGGATGCGAGCTTTTGGCGGATCTGGCTGGGCGCCCGGATCGGGGGCCACGTCGTGATGGCCGCGCGGGAACGAGCCGTAAGGCCGATCCGCTCTGGTGGACACGAGGACTCGTCGAGTGTAGGCACGCGAATTTCAGGGACGGGTATGGGTTGAGTAAGAAGCAGACCTCTTGCGCTGTTAGAACTAACGTTCTATCATATGTAAGTGCCGCAGAGCACTGAAAAACGCACAGCGATCTATGCGCGATCGAGCACGAAGATGCGCACAACGGAGTCGCAACTCGAGGCCTGTCGGCGGGTTGCCGAGCACCTCGGCTTCGACGTGGTTCAGGAATTCGTCGACGAAGACATATCCGGAACCGTCTCAGCGAAGTCCCGTCCGGGGACTCTGGAACTGTTCGCGAGTCTCAGTTCATTTGAGATCCTGCTCGTCTACCGGCTAGACCGACTTTCGCGTTCGGCGACCGAACTTGTGGAGTTACTTCGGGACTTTGCCGCCTCGGGCGTTGAGGTGTGGTCGGTTGCAGACCTCCCGATTCCGGCGCGCATTCTGACAGACCAAATCGCACAGATCGCTGCCTTCGCAGAGGCCGAGCGCAGCGCGATTCTTCAACGAATGGACCATGGCGTTCGCCTCGCGGCCGAAAAAGGAAAGTGGCTTGGTGGGCCGATTCCTTTTGGTTACGACCTGGACGCCAACGGCGCTTTGACCCCCTCGAGTCGCTTGGTTGCAGGGATGGCAGAGGCAGAACTCGCGCGGTCGGTTTTCGAACATCTTGCTGCTGGTTCCTCCACGGTGAAGGAGGCCCGGCGCATGAATGAGCTCGGTGTCTTCCCTGGGCGCCGATATTCGAACAAGGTGGTCAGGATGAAGCGATCCATCTGGTTCCCTTCTCGCATCAATGCAATGGTTCGGAACGCGCTTTACAAAGGGGTGCATTGCATCGAGAAGAGGTCCGGCACGATTGAGCGGAGGGTCGCGCCCCTCGTCAGCGCCGACTTATGGCAGGCAGCTCAGGATGCGATCCGAGCGAACAGAAGCTGCGAACCGGGCCGCCCAGCAAGGCCACATCTTCTCAGAGGGCTGATGTCTTGCGATGACTGCGGACTCGGTTTCGCTGCCACAAGGGTGAGCAGTCCTCAGAACAACTGGCGTGGCTTGTACTACCGCTGTTCGGGCCAGATCGGCACTGTTGAACCCGATCCCCAACTTCGCTGCAAGGCAAAGAGTGTTCCCGCGCTGTCGATCGAGAAGCTGGTTTGGGAGTATTGCGTCCGGATGGAACCGAGTGCCGCAACGGCGACCGGCTTCGATCAGCAGAGGCCGGTAATCGAGAGATGCGTGCGGCGGATAGGCGTTCACACCGTTGGCGTTAGACCTCACAAGGTTGCATTTGTGCGCGTCGAGTACGCAGACGGCACAACACGAACCTTTCGTTTTGCGAGGGGGGACGGCGCAGCGCTTTGAGTGAAGTCATCTACACGGAGATCGAGGCGAAAAGTGCGCTCAACCGCGTCAAAGGCATGCCATTCGACTGGAGCTTGAACCCTTACGTCGGTTGCCCTCACGCGTGCCGTTATTGCTTTTCCCGGGCTTACAACATGCGCTATCGCGACCGCGATGTCGGTGACGCATTCGATAGGAGCATCGAGGTCAAGAAGAACTTTGTCGAAGAACTCCGCAAGCAGCTTCGGCGTCGCCCAGAAGGATCCGTCGCTCTCGGGACAGCGACGGATCCGTATCAACCAGTCGAAGGCAAATACCAACTGACGCGACGCTGTCTCGAGGCGCTCGTCGACCATCCGATGCCGACGAGCATCGTCACGAAGGGTCCGCTCGTCGTCCGCGACATCGACGTGCTCAAGAAGCTCGACGAGAAGACTGACCTCACCGTGTATTTCAGCGTCCCGTGCGTCGACGAGGACATCGTCCGGAAGACC
>JALYLU010000629.1 GCA_030774075.1 Actinomycetota bacterium
GCGCCCCACAGGCCGGGCGGCACGGGCAACGGCACCCGACCACCGAGGCGCGCGGCTTGCCACGGCGTCGCGGCGCCCTCGCCGACGACGTTGCAGGGCCCGTCGAGCCGGCGCTCGATCGCGGCGACCATCGTGTCTGCCGCGTCGTCGGGATGTAGGAGCGAGAACGGCGGGTCCGATATCGCGCTGACCGGCACGACGGGCAGTCGCAGCATCCGGCCCAACGGACTCGGGACGTGCGAACCCACGACCGGCGCGTAGCGCAACGCACCCACGGGGACACCGCAGCGCAGCGCCACGCCTCTCGCCGCCGCCTCGACCGCGAGCAGCGAGCGGCCGTACGGCGTGGTCGGAGCGGGCACGGCGTCTTCGTCCGGCACCGACACCCGACCGGTCGGCGGGCCGTACACCTCGAGCCCGCTGCGCACTACGACGTACTCGAGCGCGCCCGTGCTCGCCGCCGCGGTGAGCGTCGCGGTCGTGCAGCAATACGTACGTTCGCGCGCGGAAGCAGGGGTCATGCGCGACGCGGGCTCGTAAACACCGAAGTGCGCGACCACATGCGGCGCGTACTCCTCGACGAACGCCGCCTGCCGATCTGTGTCGCGCGGATCGATGCGGCGGAACAGCGCGCGTCGCAAACGGCGCCGCGGAGGCACGAAATCGACGCCGACCACTTCAGTGGCCCAGTCGCGCGCCTCGATCAGCTGCGCGACGCGCGTGCCGAGCTCGCCGCCCATGCCCGTCACCAAGACCCGCGTCGTCACGACTTCTCCGCTTCGGGACGCAAGTGCGGGAACAGGATCACTTCGCGGATGGACGTCACACCCGCCAGCAGCATGACCAGCCGGTCGACGCCGAGCCCCATACCTCCGGTCGGCGGCAACCCGTACTCGAGCGCGCGCACGTAGTCGGCGTCGATGCCGTGCGCCTCCTCGTCGCCAAGTTGCTTCAACGACGCTTGCGCCTCGAACCTCCGTAGCTGCTCGACCGGATCGTTCAGCTCGCTGAACGCGTTGGCGAGCTCTCGGCCGTGCACGATCAGCTCGAAGCGCTCGGTCAGGGTGGGCTCGTCGCGGTGCGTGCGTGCGAGCGGCGACACGTCACGCGGGTAGTCGCAGACGAACGTCGGCTCCAAGATGTTCGCTTCCGTCGTCTTCTCGTAGATCTCGAGTACGAGCTTGCCGGATCGCCACGACGGCTCCCACGGAACGTTCAGCGCGTCGCACGTGGCCCGGAGGGCCTCGACCGGTTGCGAGGGATGTACGTCGACGCCTGCGTGCTCGCGCACCAGATCGACCATAGTGCGACGTTCGAACGGCGGTGTGAGGTCGATCTTCGCGCCATCCCACTCGACCGTCGTTCCGCCAGTCGCATGGCGGGCCGCATCGGCGATCAGCTGCTCGGTCAGGCGCATCATGTCGAAGTAATCGGCAAAGGCTTCGTACAATTCCAGCATCGTGAATTCCGGATTGTGCCGGGTCGACAACCCTTCGTTCCGGAACACACGCGCCAGCTCGAAGACCTTGTCGTAGCCACCCACGACGAGCCGCTTCAGATACAGCTCGGGCGCGACTCTCAGATACAGATCGACGTCGAGCGCGTTGTGGTGCGTCGCGAACGGTCTGGCAGCCGCGCCACCGGGGATCGCGTGCAGCACAGGCGTCTCGACCTCGACGAAACCACGCTCGGCCAGGAAGCGGCGGATCGCGCCGATCGCCGCGAACCGCACGTCGAAGACGCGGCGCGCGTCGTCGTTCGCGATGAGGTCGACGTAGCGCTGCCGGTAGCGCGTGTCGGTGTCGGAAAGACCGTGCCACTTCTCCGGCAATGGTCGCAGTGCTTTGGCGAGCAAGATGAACGACGACACGTTCACCGAGAGCTCACCGAGCTTGGTCTTCATCACCTTGCCGTCGACGCCGACCCAGTCGCCGCGGTCGATCTCGTCGCCGAAACGTGCGAACGCGTCGGCGCCGAGCTCGCCCTGGCTGACGAAGAGCTGCAGCTCGCCCGAACCGTCGCGCACCTTCGCGAAGACCAACCGGCCTTGCGTGCGTTTCAGCAGCACTCGGCCCGCGATCCGGACACGGTCGTCGGTCGACGCCCCCGGGTCGATCTTGTCGTCCCAGTGCTCGCGCACCTCATCCAGGGTGTGAGTGCGGTCGAAGCGGACGGGGTACGGATCCTCACCGCGGGCGCGCAACCTCTCGACCTTGGCGAGTCGCGCCCCGAATTCGTCCTCCATCAGCGATTCCGTTCGAAGATGATCCGTAGGCCGAACAGCGTGAGCCACGGCTCGTAGTGCTGCACCGTACGCGAATGCGGGATGATCGGCTCGGCCAGACCGCCGGTCGCGATGACCTCGCACGGACCGAGCTCGGCTACGAATCGCTCGACGAGCCCGTCGACCTGCGCGCTGAACCCATAGATCATGCCGGACTGGATCGACTCTGCGGACGACTTCCCGATCACGTGTTTCGGCTCGAGGAGCTCGACGCGACGCAATCCGGCCGCGCGACCGAACAGGGCGTCCATCGAGATCTCGACTCCGGGGAAAATCGCACCTCCGAGGTATTCACCATTCGCGCTGACCGCCTCGATCGTCGTCGCCGTACCGAAGTCGGCGACGATCGACGGACCGCCGTAGAGGTCGTACGCGCCTACCGCGTTCGCGATCCGGTCGGCGCCGACTTCCTTCGGATTGTCGTAGAGGATCGGCATGCCGGTGCGCACTCCCGGTTCGAGGATGAGGGCCGGGAAGCCGAAATAGCGCTCGGTCATCTGTCGCAGCTCGGCCGTCACGCGAGGCACACCGGAAGAGATCGCGACGCCGGTGATCGCGTTCTCGAACGAGAACCCGTGGAAGCCGAGGAACTGTTGCACCATGAGCGCGAGCTCATCGGAGGTCCGCTCCGCGACAGTCGCTATCCGCCAATGATCGACGAGCTGCGAGTCGCGAAAGAGTCCGACGACCGTCTGCGTGTTCCCGGCATCGATCGTCAACAACATGGCCGGCTCCTCACGTC
>JALYLU010000630.1 GCA_030774075.1 Actinomycetota bacterium
ACAACGGGATGTTCACGTAGTCCTGCCGCAGGATCTTGTCGAGCTGATGGATCTGGTCGATGCGCTTGGTCTTGTCCTGCTCGCCGTCCGACGATTCCATGAGCTTGTCGGCCGCGGGGTTCGTGTACCAGGTGTCGTTCTGCCCCTGGCCCTGGTTGGCCGGTCCAGGAATCGATTTCGTGTCGAGGATCGAGGTCACGGTCGGGTCCGGACTTGCCACCTGGATGTACATGCCCATGTCGAAGTCGCCGGCCGGCAGCCGCTTCTGGAAGACGGTGTCGGAGTCCGAGTTGTCGGAAACCAGCTTGAAGCCCTGCTTGGCGAGCAAGGGGATGAACTCGGCCTGGGTGTTCTCACGGCGCTTGTTGCCGGTGTTGACCATCCATTTGATGACCAGTTGCTTCCCACCCTTGGCCCAGATACCACTGGAGTCCTTCGCGTATCCGGAGGCGGCCATGAAGCTGTCGACCTTCGTGGTATCGGGCTTGATGTCGGTGAAGGCGGTGTTCTCGCACCACGGCCCGACGGCCGGTACCCACGCCGCGCACTGGTTCAGCACGGCAGTGGGGGCGAACGGCTTGACGATGTCGGTCAAGAGCTGCTCGCGATCGAGTGCGAACGAGAACGCGGCCCGGACGTTCTTGTCGGCGAAGGGCTTGCCCGGCTTGTTGTTGAACCAGATGTTCTCGTATTGCGTCGTCACGCCGAAGATCGACTTCAACGTGGCGCTGTCCTTCAGGAGCGGGACGTTGTCGGTGGCAGGCTGCGGGTAGATCGCGGATACCTGACCGGTCTTGATCGCCTGCACTTCCTTGGTCGTCTCGGTCACGGGGACGAAGGTGACCTGCTGGATCTTCGGGATCCGGGACTTCTCCCAGTAGGTCGCGTTGGCGACCAGAACCTCTTTGTCCTTCGTGAAGGACTGCAGGGTCCACGGCCCGCCCGAGAAATTGATCGCCGTATTCATCGCCTTGCCGAGGTTGGGGCCGGCCGGGAACTTCGCCTTTTCGAGGATCACGCCCGAGAATCCGCCCAACACGTCGGGCCAGTCGTTGTACGTCTCGGTGAAGTGCACGACCGCGGTCTGCGGGTCTGGGGTCTCGATGCTCGAGATCTTGTCGTAACCGACTGTGGTGAGGCTGCCGGTGGTCTTGAGCACCGCCTGCCAGCTGAACTTCACGTCCTCCGACGTGATCGGGGTACCGTCGGGAGACCACTTGGCGGCCGGGTTGAGGTGGTACGTGACCGTGTAGGTCTTGCCGGCGCCCGTGACACCACCGTTGTCGATGCTCGGTATCTCGGTCAGAAGGGGTGACGCCACGAAGTTGTTCTTGTCGTCGAGCTCGGTGAGCCGGGGCAGCACGTGAATCGGCACGAGCCACTGCAGCCACGACGAGTTCGCGCACTGGTTGATCGGGTTGACGCAGCTCGGCCATTGCTCGGCGCCGAAGACCACGGAGCCGGTCGGCCCGCTCGATTTCGACCCACCGTTGGTCTTCTTGCTGCTCGAGCCGCAGGCCGAGAGGACGAGTGCCAGGGCGGCCATGACCACGACGGTGCGCACGAGAGTGTTGCGCGAGTACTTCACGAGACCTCCTGGGTCCACATTCCTGGGCTTCGTACGCTCAACGGTCAAGACTCACCCCGCATGAGGGGAACATAGGGCTAAGTACCCCGTTTGTCTCGTCATTCACCTCTGGGGCCCTTGAGCGGGGCCGCAAAAACCGCGCGCCGCAGCCGAAATGCGGGCCGCCGTCACGCCGCGTGAAGGTCGGCGGGACGGGGTCAGTCGAGTCGCATCGACAAGAGAACGCTCGTGAAGGTGAAGACGATCGCCACGACCACCGTCAGGCGGTCGAGGTTCTTCTCCACAACCGTGGAGCCGGCCATCGCGCCGCCGCCGGCGCCACCGAACATGTCGGAGAGCCCGCCGCCGCGACCGGCGTGCAACAAGATGAAGACGATCAGCACGACCGAAGCGATCAGGTGAAAGGTGATGATCACCGCGGTCAGCAGCACCCAGACGTCTCCTCGTCGAGCGATCCGGAACCCCGCCAGTCTACGCGATCGCTAGCGCAATCCGTACTGGACGACGCGGGCGAACTCGTCCGGGTCCAGAGAGGCCCCACCCACCAGCCCCCCATCGATCTCCGGCATCGCCATGAGCTCGGCCACGTTCCCGGGCTTCACGCTGCCGCCGTACAGGATGCGCAGGCCGTCGGCCAGGGCATCGCCGAGCCCCACCCGCACGTGCCCGCGGATCACCCCGATCGTGGTATTCGCGTCGTCGGGGGTGGCGTTGCGACCGGTTCCGATCGCCCAGATCGGCTCGTAGGCGATGATGCAGCGGGCCGCATCGTCCGCGGGGAGCCGTTGGAAGGCCGCCTCGATCTGTCCCTTCACCTTCTCGTCGGTGGTCCCGAGCTCGCGCTCCTCCAGCGTTTCGCCCACGCAGATGATCGGCGTCATGCCCGCTCCGAGGACCGCCCGGAGCTTCTTCGCGACGATGTGGTCGCTCTCACCGAACAGCTCGCGGCGCTCGGAGTGTCCGACGATGACGTACTTCACGTGCAGCTTGGCGAGCATCTGCGCGCTGATCTCCCCCGTGAACGCGCCCTGGCTCTCCCAATGACAGTTCTGCGCGCCCAGGCCGATGGCGAGGCGATCGCCGTCGATCGTCGTCTGCACCGACCGCAATGCCGTGAAGGCCGGGCACACGACGACGTCGACGCGGTCGAAGTCCCTGCCCTCGAGCCGGAACCCGAGCTTCTGCACCACTTGAATCGCCTCGAGATGCGTGTGATGCATCTTCCAGTTGCCCGCCATCATCGGCTTGCGAACGCTCATGTTCGGAACCCCTTGCGTAAGGCTTGCAGTCCGGGAAGGTCGCCGAGCTCGATCAACTCGAGCGAGGCGCCACCACCGGTGCTGACGTGATCGAGGCGCTCGGCAAGTCCCATCTGTCGAACCGCTGCCGCGCTGTCGCCGCCGCCGACCACCGTGAACCC
>JALYLU010000631.1 GCA_030774075.1 Actinomycetota bacterium
AACGAACATGAGGTGAGGGATCTGCGCCGTCCCGAAGTACGCGTCGGGAAGGCCGACGGGGCCACCCGAGCTGAGATCGATGTTCTTCGCCGAGTCGGAGGGGGCGTTGCGGGGCGAGAAGAAGTCTTTCGCTTGCAGCGTCCCGTCGGACTGGGCGGCAAGGCGCACGACCGCGATCCCGAGGTCGGCCGGCGGACTCGACCCGGCTGTGGGTCCGGTGAGCACGAAGCCGGGGTTTCCGGTTGAGATGAACAGACGGTTCTGGCCGTCGGACATGATCCCTGATCCCGACTGCCAGATGCCCGCCCCGTCGGTGTTACTCGTCATCGCGGACCAGCGCGTGCGCAGTGTGGCGCCGGTCGTGACGCCGAAGATCCAGCCGGCATACGGAGTGACGTCGCACAGGGATCCGAACGCCGCGTAGACGACACCGTTGTTGAGCAACAGCCCCGGCCGCTGCAGCTGGTTGGTCGGTGCGAACGTCCGGCTCGGTGCGTTCTGCGCGGTACCGGCAATCGCGACGGGGAAGCCGGCCCGCTCGGCCCCGGTCGCGACGTCCATTGCGTGCATCCACCATGCCGCCGGACCCGAGGTGCCGCTCGCGTACGTCTTGTTCACGAGGTACACGGTGTGGGTCGCAGGGTCGATCACCGGTGTGGAGGTGACGCCGATCGTGGGGAGAAGGTCAGGGCATCCGATGTTGTTGGTCCACGGCACCCCGAGGTTGCGGGTCCATTTCTGCACTCCGGTGCCGGCCGCGAGCCCGTAGACGTTGTTCTTCTCCGTCGCGACGACCAATGTGCCGCTCGACACGAGCGGCTGCGCGTACACCTGTCCGTCGACCGCGGCGGTGAACAGCGCGCCGAACGAACTATTCGTGACGGCCGAAGGAGCTAACCCGGACTGGGTCGAGTACCAGCCGACCCGCATGTTGCCCAGATTGTTCGTCGTGACATCTGCACGCGCCGGAGACGCCAGCGCGAACGTGCAGGCGACCACGAGCATCAACGCGGCACGTGACCTCACCCGCATCGAGACTTTCCCACCACAGCCGGCCACCGTTCTCTCGCGGTCCGACACCCCGTTCCCGGCGGCAAGGGTATCGCGCCGAACCGGATGCGCCTAGGGCGCGCGTGCGACGCTTCCGATCGCAGCGGATCATGGATGGTCGCCTAGGTTTTTCGCCATGACGCTGGCCATCACGTCGCTCGACGACTTCGGAACGTGGGCGCGCGGCAACGGACTCGAAATCGTCTTGCTGATTGTCGGCTCGATCCTGCTGGCGCGGTTCGTGGGCTGGTTCGGAGCGAAGGTGACCGAGCGCATCGACGCGCAGGATCGCAGCAGCGACGCGTTGGTGCGTTCCGAAGCGGCCAAGCACCGCCACTCGCTCACGCAGGTCATCACGTGGACGGCAATCGTGCTCGTCTACACGGTCACCGGGGTACTCGTGCTCGAGCGGCTGGGTGTCCCGCTCGCCAGCCTGATCGCGCCCGCCACCGTCGCCGGAGTGGCCCTCGGCTTCGGAGCTCAACGGGTGGTGCAAGACATTCTCGCCGGCTTTTTCATCATCACCGAACGCCAATACGGGTTCGGGGATCTCATCCGCATCTCCAACCTGGGCTCCACGTCGGGAGTGACCGGCACGGTCGAGGACGTGACGCTTCGCATCACCCGCATGCGTACCGTCGACGGGGAAGTCGTGATCATCCCGAACGGCCAGATCAACCAGGTCACCAACCTGTCCCGCGATTGGGCGCGGGCCGTCATCGACGTGCCGCTGCCGGCCACCGCCGACATCAATCGGGTGAACACTGTTCTGCAGGCCATTGGTGAAGATGTATACGCGGATTCATCGCTTCGCCCGCTCATGCTCGACGCCCCGATGGTGATGGGCGTCGAGAGCATCGACGTCGAAACATTCAGTGTGCGTGTCGTCGCCCGCACACTTCCGGGGAAGCAGTTTGAGGTCGGTCGAGAGCTGCGCGCTCGCATCGCCACCGCTCTCAGGGAAGAGGGGATCACCCTGCCCGCGGAGCTCGAGACCGGCGCGACGCGCCCGACCTGATGCGCCGCCTTCGCATCCGTACTTCCACAGCCGTGTTGATCGGCATCTTCGCCGCCACCCTCGTCGCGTACATTCTCGTGCGCCCCGCGCCGGCGCCGCGTTACAACGCGGTCCCGACTCCGTCGCCGGCCACTACCGCGCCGACGACGTCCGTGCGCCCGACCACACCGACAACGACCACTGCTCGGACGAAGTCGACATCGACTTCGTCCATACCGACTTCGTCTTCACCGACCTCGACCACAACGATCTCGCGCACACCGGGTTCGTCCACAACGATCTCGCGCACCCCGACCTCTCGCTCGGGAGCCTCGTCCACGTCCACTCCCGGCGGATCGACGACCTCGTCGATCCCCGGGACAACGACAACGACAACGACCCGGTAATCAGAGACGATCAGGCTGGGTGTCTTTGTCGGCCAGGAACTCCGCAACGACTGCGGCTTCGGGAGCGTCGGAGCGATCGGCGGCTTCCGCGTTGTCGATCGCCGCGAGCACCGCGCGGAAGGTCTAACGGGCGGAGTGCCCGTCAGCGGACGATGGGTGTCGTTCGGTTCTGTTCGCCACCTGTGACTCGGTTGCGGCCGGCGGCCTTGGATTGGTAGAGCGCGCCGTCGGCGCGGGCGAGCACAGCGGCGGGCGTGTCGAGTTGTTCATGCTCCCATGCGGAGACGCCAACGCTGATCGTGACCATTTGGCCGGCGCGGCTGGCCCGGTGCGGTATCGCGAGGGCTTCGACTGCACCGCGAATTCGTTCCAGTACGACCATGCCTTGCGGTAGCGACTGGCCCGCGAGGACAATGAGGAATTCTTCGCCTCCGTATCGGTAGGCGTGGTCTCCTTTGCGACTTTCGTGGTCGAGAACCTCGGCGACCTTTCGTAGCGCGTCGTCGCCGGCTTGGTGGCCGTAGGTGTCATTGAACTGTTTGAAGT
>JALYLU010000632.1 GCA_030774075.1 Actinomycetota bacterium
CCTCCCTCCTGGTCGTCGATCATCCTGAGGACACAGAGATCTTCGTCGACGAACGATTCGCGGTGCCACCGCCAAAGCTGCAGGTCGTCCCGACCGGCCCGTCCCAGCCGTTCGCGTCGGTTCGAGACGACCAGGGCGGCGATGTCTCGGATCTCGCCGCGGCGCGCGACTCTCGCTACGTCGATTTCGCCGGCCGCGGGCCGTATCAGGGAATTACCCGGGCGCACTTCGTGGAAATGGAGCTGCCGGACCGGGCGCCACGGACCGGCCCTCTCTGGCTCGTCGCAAGAGGCTGGATCCATCCGACCGACAGCTCGATCAACGTGGCGATTGGACAGGGGACCCATATCGCGCCCGAGAGCCTGTCGCTTCACGTGGCCGATGCGGCCGGACGCTTTCATGAGGTCCGCAAGGGTCTCGGCTTTCCGTCCGGCAAGGACAAAACGATTCTCGTGGATCTGACAGGTGTGTTCGGCGCGACGGGCCAAAGACGACTACGGCTCGCGACGAACCTCGAGATCTTCTGGGACAGCCTGGGATGGGCGATCGGCCGCCCGGAGGTTGACGTGCACCCCCGCCGGCTCGAGTTGATGGGCGCGGATCTCTCATATCGAGGGTACTCGGTTACCGAACAGCCGACCTCCAGCGTTCCAGAGCGCCCGCGTTACACGCTGGCGGGAACCGCTCCACGGTGGCGCGACCTCGAGGGCTACTACACACGCTTCGGCGACGTGCTGGGCCTGCTGCGGGCCGTGGACGATCGATACGTCATCATGAATGCCGGTGACGAGCTCCGGCTGCGTTTCCGCGAAGCGCCGCCTCCCGCGCGCGGGCTCGTTCGCGACTTCATCGTGGTGGCCGACGGCTGGGTGAAGGACGGTGACTACAATACGAGCTTCTCGCGCACCGTGCTGCCGCTGCCGACCCACCAGACAGGCCGATACGACGCGCCTCCACGGCAGCTCGAAGACGATTCCGTGTACCGCCAGCACTCGGGCGACTTCACCGAGTACCATACGCGGTACGTGACACCCGACACCCTGCGCGACGCGCTTCGCGCCCCGGAGGACGTGAAGAAGCCCGCCGCGGAGAAGCGATGAGGCAGCGCCACGTCCGCGTCGTGCTCGCCGCCGTCTTCGTCGGGCTGCTGACGACACCGTTCCTGATACGACGGTTCAATCAGCGATCCGGCCCAATCACCTCGTCCGGGCGCGCGAACGCGCTGACGCAGTACGGCTTCCGCCTGACGGAATCCGCGAAGGCGGCAGGGATCGAGTTCGTGCACGAGGCGCCGACGCTCGACCCCAAGCTCGCGCACATCATGCCGCAGGTCGCCTCGATGGGTGCCGCGGTATCAGTCGTCGACGTCGACCGCGACGGTCTGCCCGATTTCTACGTCACCGACAGCAAGGAAGGCTCCAGGAACCGCCTGTTCCGGAACCGCGGCAACGGGACATTCGAAGATGTGGCGGAGCGGATGGGTGTCGCGGACCTCAACCGCGCGGAGACCGGCGTGTCGATGGGCGCCGTCTGGGGCGACTACGACAACGACGGATTCGACGATCTGTTTCTCTATCGCTGGGGCGTCCCCGAGCTCTTTCACAACGATCACGGGCAGACCTTCACTCGTGTCACCGGCGCAGCGGGTCTGCCGGCCTGGGCCAACGTCAACACCGCCGTCTGGCTCGACTTCGATCGCGACGGCCGCCTGGATCTTTTTGTCGGAGGCTACTACCCCGAATCCGTGAACCTCTGGAAGCTCGCCGACACGCGCATGATGCCGGAGAGCTTCGAGTACGCCAACAACGGCGGCCGCAAGTACCTGTTCCGGAATCTTGGTGACGGAAAATTCGAGGACGTGAGCGCGAAGGTCGGTCTCGCGTCGCGCCGCTGGGCGCTGGCGGCGGTCGCTGCCGATCTCCGTGGCACCGGTTATCCGGACCTTTTCATCGCGAACGACTACGGCGTGTCGGAGCTGTTCGCCAACGATCACGGGCAGTTTCGAGAGATCGGACGCGAGGCAGGCGTCGGTTACGCGCCGAAGAGCGGGATGAATGCGTCGGTCGGCGACGTGCTCAACCAGGGCCGCTTCGCGATCTACGTGTCGAACATCTCGGAGGAGGGGATTCTGCTGCAGGGCAACAACCTCTGGGTGCCGTCGACTCTTGCCGGCGGAATCCCCCGTTACGAGAACCTGGCGCGCTCGATGGGTGTGGATCTGGGAGGGTGGAGCTTCGGCGCGCAGTTCGCCGACTTGAACAACGACGGCTTCCTCGACCTGTACGTTGTCAACGGCTACGTGTCAGCGTCAAGGAAAGAGAGTTACTGGTACGACTTCTCGAAGATCGCCGGCGGAAATCAGCTGGTGATCTCGGACGCACGGAACTGGCCGGCCATGGGGACCAGGAGCCTGGCAGGCTATCAGCAGAAGAAAGTGTGGATCAGCGACGGCGCGGGACGGTTCCTCGACGTCGCCCAGATGGTTGGCGCCACCGACCGTTACGACGGCCGGTCGGTCGCGCTCGCCGATTTGTCGAACCGCGGGGTGCTCGACGTGCTCGTCGCCAATCAGCGCGGACCGTTCCTGATGTACCGCAACGAGGTCGCGCCGGGCCGCGAGTGGATTGGATTCGATCTCGAGGGTGCCTGCCGGCCGGCCAAAGCGCCGGCCGGATGCTCGAACCGCAGCGCCATCGGGGCCCAGGTCACGGTCTTCTGGAACGGCCAGCAGCAGGTCCAGGAGGTGTCGGGCGGCTCGGGATTCTGCGCGCAGAACCAGCGCGTCCTGCACTTCGGTCTCGGGAATGGCGCAACGGTCGAGAAGGCCGTCGTCCGCTGGCCGTCGGGCAAGACCCAGGTACTGACGCAACCGCAGCCCAACCGCGTGCACAAGGTTCAGGAACCGGCATGACGACCGAGGTCATTGTCGACACGCCCCCTGCAGCCCCGAGAGCGCCTCGGCGGCCGCGCCTGGATCCCCGCTATCTCGCACCCGCC
>JALYLU010000633.1 GCA_030774075.1 Actinomycetota bacterium
GCGCCGAGGAAGCCGCGGGCGACGGCGGCGGGGGCGCGACCCTCACCGAGGCCGCGAGCGCGACGACGGACGAGGGCTGATCAGATGGCCGACATATCCGCCAAGGACGTCGCGGCGCTGCGCAAGATGACCGGCGCCGGGATGATGGACTGCAAGAGGGCGCTGCTCGAGAACGACGGCGACTTCGAGCGCGCCAAGGACTGGCTGCGGGAGAAGGGAATCGCGGGTGCGGCGAAGCGTGAGGGTCGCGCCGCCGACCAGGGCGCGGTCGAGGTACTCGTCACCGACGACGTCGGCGCGGTCGTCGAGCTGAACTGCGAGACCGACTTCGTCGCCAAGGGAGAGGCATTCGGCCGGGCGCTCGCCGCGCTCACGCGGCTCGTCGTCGACGAAGGCGACACCGACATCGGCGCAAAGAAGATCGACGGTGAGACGGTCGACGACTACGTCAAGGGCCTCTCCGGCACGCTCGGCGAAAAAATCGAGCTCGGACGCGTCTTCCGGTTTGCAACCACTGACGGTCTTCTCGACGGGTACAAGCACCTGCAGAACGAGCGCGGCACCGTGGGTGTGCTGGTCGAGCTCGGCGGAGTCGACCGCGGTGACGCTCGAGCACGAGAGGTCGCGCACGACGTTGCACTCCACATCGCGAGCGCCGCGCCGCGCTACGTCACTCGCGACGAGGTCCCGCCCGAAGTGGTTGCGCGCGAGCGCGACATCTACGAGGCGCAGACCCGCGAAGAGGGCAAGCCCGAGCAGGCGTGGCCGAAGATCAACGAGGGCAAGATGAACGGCTTCTACAAGTCGGTGGTTCTCCTCGAGCAGTCGTTCGTCAAGGACAACAAGCAGACGATCGAAACGGTCGTGAAGTCGCTCGGCTCGGACGCGCACGTCCGCGGGTTCGCGCGGGTCAAGATCGGAGAGGAATAGCCCGAGCGCGAAAAGCCCCACACCCGTAGATCCGAAGGGATCCCGCACGAGAGGAGTTGCCGATGACCACGAGCGGGTACCACCGGGTCGTGCTGAAGCTCTCGGGCGAGGCCTTCGCCGACCAGTCCATCGGCTTCGGCATCGACGCCGCGGTCGTCCAGCGGATCGCCGAGGAGGTCACCAAGGCGCGCGCCGATCTGGGCGTCGAGATCGCGATCGTCGTCGGCGGCGGCAACATCTTCCGCGGTCTTGCCGGCGCAACGAGAGGTATGGACCGTGCCCGTGCCGACTACATGGGGATGCTCGCCACCGTCATCAACGCGCTCGCGCTGCAGGACGCGCTCGAGTCGCTCGGTCAGCCGACGCGCGTACAGACCGCGATCACGATGGCGCAGGTCGCGGAGCCGTACATTCCGTTGCGGGCGATTCGCCATCTCGAGAAGGGCCGGCTGGTGATCTTCGCGGCCGGCAACGGCAATCCCTACTTCACGACCGACACGACGGCCGCGTTGCGGGCGGCCGAGATCGGCGCGGAGGCCGTCCTGAAAGGTACGCACTCGGGCGTCGACGGCGTGTACAGCGCCGACCCGCGCACCGATCGCGACGCGGTCAAGATCGAAAAGCTGAGCCATTTCGACCTGTTGGCGCGCGGACTTCAGGTCATGGACTCGACGGCGATCACGTTCTGCATGGACAACTCGCTTCCGATCATCGTGTTCGATGTGATGCAGCCCGGGAATATCACCAAGGCGCTGACCGGCGAGCCGATCGGCACGCTCGTGCATCCCAAGGAGGCCAAGTGACCAACGCCCGGGTCGACGAGGCGAACGACAAGATGCACAAGGTCGTCGTCCATCTGCAGGATCAGTTCGGCGCCGTCCGCACCGGCCGGGCCACGCCCGCGCTCGTCGAGAAGCTTCGGGTCGACTACTACGGCTCCGAAGTGCCGCTCCAGCAGGTTGCGGGCTTCTCCGTTCCCGAGGCGCGGGTGCTCGTCGTCGCGCCCTACGACAAGGGCGCGCTGAAGGCGATCGAGAAGGCGATCCAGGCGAGCGACCTCGGCGTGAATCCGAGCAACGACGGCGCGGTGATCCGCCTCACGTTTCCCGAGCTCACGACCGACCGGCGGAAGGAGCTCGTGAAGGTCGTCAAGAAGCTGGCGGAGGACGCCCGGGTGGCGGTGCGCAACGTCCGGCGCAGCATTCGCCAGGAGCTCGAACACCAGGCCAGGGACGGCGAGATCTCCGACGACGAGCTGACCCGCATCGAAAAGGAGCTCGAGAAGCTCACCCACGAGATCGTCGCCGAGATCGACAGCCTGGTCGGTCACAAGGAAAAAGAGCTGCTGGAGGTGTGATCGCCCGCCGCCGGTCAGGTTGGGCCGGGACGACATGCGGGCCGCGAGGGTGAGCCCCTAGCCTGGTCAGGCCCCTGGGAGGATGACGTGAGGGACAACGAATCCGACCCTGCGACCGCGACACCCGTCGAGGGTGTTCGGATCCTGGGCGCGAAAGAGACGCCGGTCGTCCGCGACGACGATCGCGACGATCGCAACGACCGCGACGCATTCGACCTCCCGGCGATCTCGCCTGAAGAGCCGCAAACGCCGGAAACGCCGCAAACGCCGGCGAGCTTCACCCATCGCGCGGCGGTCCCGATCGTGGCGAGCGCCGAGGACGACAACGCCGAACAGCAGGAGGAACAGCCACCGCCCCCCGATCCGGCGAGCGGCGAAATGCCCCCGCTTCCGCACTGGACCGAACCGCCGACCGGCGCGGTTCCGGCGATCTTCGCGGACGACACCGGCGAGCAGCCGATCGACGAGGACCTCGATGCCTGGGCACCGATCGGCGGAGCCACGCCGCGTTTTCGGGCCGAAGGCTCCGACTGGGCCGAAGCCGACTTCGGTGACGACCTGAGCGGCGAAAACGAACGGCTCGGCGCGCTCTCCGAAGCCGAGCCGGTCGACGAGGAGGCCGAGTTCGCCGAGGCGCTCGCGCAGCGCCGCCGGCGTCGTCCCCGTGCACTTCGGGCGGATCGCAGCGGGGGTGGCG
>JALYLU010000634.1:0-1052 GCA_030774075.1 Actinomycetota bacterium
GGCCTATGCGGTGACCATCTCTCGAGTTCACCGATGCCCCCAGTCCTGGGTCACGAGGTCCGGCTCGGGTGCAAGGTCTGACCTGACCGGGAGGTTCTGCGCGCCGACGTCGAGGCCCAGCCTACGCCGACCCTCGGGCGCGCGTCCCAGGCGCCGCGAGCCGACCGCCGCTACCCTCCCCGACCATGGAGGGCCAGGGGCCGTCGCTGCTCGACGGCCTCGGCGATACCGAGCGGCGCGCGGTGCTCGCCGCGCCCACCCGCCACCGCTACCGATCGACGCGAAGGGCAGGTCCGAGCCGGTTGCGTGTTGATCACAAGATCGTCATCGCGAACCGCACCAAGACCGGCAAGGGACGCGCCGTCGACCTCGACGCGACAACGATCGCGGAGCTACGCGCCCACTGTGCCCGTCAGGCGCAGGAGCTGCTCGTGCTCGGCATCCGCGCCGATGGTGAGACGCTCGTGTTCTGCCATCCCGACGCGCGTCCGTACAACCCGGACCGCTTCTCGCGCGAGTTCGACCGCGCGCTTGAGCGTCACTCAGAGCTGCAGCGCATCCGGCTGCACGATTTACGACACACGTGGGCGACACTCGCGCTCGCCGCAGGCGTCCCGGTCAAGATCGTGAGCGAACGGCTCGGCCACGCGACCACCGCGATCACGAGTGACACGTACTCGCACGTCACGCCGACGATGGGCGCCGACGCCGCCGAGCGCGTGTCAGCTCTGATTTTCGGTAGCTGACACATCAACGCGCTCACCACGCTTGCGTGAGCGGTCATCGAGCAGCTCGTCGATCTGACGCGGGAGCGTGCGCGTGTCTTCAACGATTGAGTTGACGATCGTGAAGAGCAGGTGGACGACGCGCTCATCGTCATCACCCGCGGGTTCGATCTGTCCCGCATGGACTGCGCTGTTCCCCGTTAGACGCACTGCGTCAAGGGCATTGACCGTGCGTTTCGAGAGGTCGCCGCTCCTGGCGAGGCGTTCGATCCGGTCGTCGAGCTTGCCCGTCGTCTCGCCCAGCTCAGTCACGAGGTTGTCAACCAG
>JALYLU010000634.1:1062-2982 GCA_030774075.1 Actinomycetota bacterium
GGGGTGACGCGACGTGCCTCTTCATAGAGCTTTCGTATTTCGCCCTCGATGTCGTCGCTCGGGGCGTCTCCAGCGAGCGGAGGCGGCCAGGCGAGCGCGCCGCGAACCCAGTACGCGTGTGCGCCACAGCTGACGCACTCCGAGCGCATGAGGTCGTGATCGCGAAACTGGTCGTGGGTCGCCGCAATAAAGGGGATGCGACAGTCCTCCCACGTATGGATCGCATCGACGCCGCAGTGCGGGCAAACGAAATGCGGAGCCTCAAATGTCGGTGGCGCTCCCGCGGGAACTGTCATCGTCTGTTGTGACCAATCTGTGACCACGCCGGGGGAACCGGCGCAGAAACGAGCGCCTCACCTGCGGCGATGCAGTGTCGGAGGGGGGACTTGCGGCTTGAAGCAACTCCCCCGCTCATACGACTCGTCACGCTGTCGGCGTAAGGAGCAACGGCGATCGACTTCTACGTTGCGAAGGTCGTCGAGGTCGTCTGCGGCGCGCGACGGTGTCCATTGAGCCTGGTCAGAGCGTTGCGACGATCCACCGCTTCCATCCGATCCGGGGCGTTGTCAGCATTCCGTTGCCAAAAGGTTGCCAGTCGTCGACCTCGTTCTGGCGGCAAGTCCCCGGCGAGCTCGTGGTGTGCGGACACAAATATGACGGGCTCGATCATCCGGACCGGCAATCACGAGGCGGCCTGTTCGTGCCTACTTTCGACCCTCCAGCATGCACTCCGATCGGCAGATATGGCCCAGGTGTCCTCAGTCCGGGTCGCCAAAGACGACAGGAAAGAGTTGGTGCTGGCCTGGAAGGCCCTTCAGTTCCATCGTGCGCGGTTCGCCGAACTGGCAGGTACCGACGCTGTGGGTGAGCTCTTTCACGAGTGACGAGACGAGGATTTCGTTGCCGTCGGCCGCGGCGGCGACGCGCGCCGCCATGATCACCGCGTGTCCGTAGAAGTCGTCCGCTTCGCGGAGGACCTCACCCGTGTGCAGCCCGATGCGCACCCGCAGGCGCTCGCCGTCGTGCGGGTCTTGCAGCGAGCGCTGGATGTCGATCGCGCTGCGCAGCGCGCGGCTTGCCGACGAGAACGCGAGCATGTGCCCGTCGCCGAGCGACTTGACGACGCGGCCGCCCTGGCGCGCGACGCGGTCCGCGACGACCTCGTCGTGCCAGCGCAACAGCTCCAGCCACTTGCGGTCGCCGAGGCGTACCGCCACATCCGTTGAGCTTTCGATGTCGCTGAACGCGATCGTCACCGTGCCGTCGGCGGCGGCGCTCGCGCTCAAGTCGGGCCGTTCCTCTTGGACGGCGGCGGCGAGTTGCTCGACCGACGTCGTCATCTCGAATCCGAGCGCTTCTTCGTTCTCCACGCCCTGCGAGAGGTGCGACTGCACGAAGCGCCAGATGCCGCGGTCGAGGTGCAGCACCCCGGTGAATCGGAGCTCAACAGCGATGTTGTCCGGGAGCAACAGCGTCGGCCGGCACGCGATCCAACCGACGGTCCCCTCGCTGTAGGCCTCGACCTCGCCGACGTCGAACATCACGCCGTTTGCGTCGAACTCGCTCATCTGCACGGGGAGAACCGGCGTGAAGTTCTCGATCCCCGCCCACCATTCCGCGGGGTCGGTACCGATGAAGAGGACGCCGGGCTCGTCGGCGCACAAGTTGAGGAACGTGGCCGAGTCGCGCTCGTTGATCGCCGCGAAGATCCGTGCGGCCACGGCCTTCAGCTCGGACGACGGCTCCACGATCCCCGACTCACCTCTCGACGACGGGCGCATATTGCCCGATCAGGCGTCCTCTCGGCGAGTGCCGATCGGCAGATATGAGCGGCGTTCGGCGATCACCTCAGTGATCGAACGAGATGAATGTCTTCCGGCTCCGCGGCGAACAGATCCGGGTGAACGGGATGCGCCAGGC
>JALYLU010000635.1:0-2252 GCA_030774075.1 Actinomycetota bacterium
ATCGGATCAGACGTCGCCACGTGGCATCCTCCTCCGCCATCGTACGAGATGCACGGCGAACATACGGTCCGGGTTGGTCTCGCGTAGGTAGTCAGCTCGCGGGCGCGACGCTCTTGAGGAAGCGCTTGACCTCGGCATCGGAGCAGAGCCGCTCGTCGTGGTCAAGGGACATTCCCGCACTGGGCACCGCAACGCACACTTCCCGGGCGAACCTAGTGCGACGGAGGCTCGATTTCGTTGCCCGTCCGCTTCTGCCAGCGATCCGCCGTCCCGATCGTTGTGTTTGAGAGGACGACCCACTTGTAGGTCACCGCGGGCCATATGCACTGCGGCGCGCCTTACATGGTGCGCGGCCGCCAGGGCTCGTGCTCGTGCGCGAGCCAGACGAGCTCGGGCTCGAGCGCGCGCACCCGCAGCTGGCCCTCGGTGCGTGGCTCGTCGAGCTCGCCGAAGCGAACGGCCACGTCGCCGCCGACGACGACCGGACGCCCGCCCGTCTCGACGACGACCACCTGCAGGCCGCGCGTGTGGCCCGGCGCCGGGACGAGGCGGAGCCCGGGCAGCAGCTCGAGCTCGCCGTCGACCGGCTCGTAGCGCACGCCGGGCGCCTCGACCCACTCGCGGATCGTGTAGTCGTCCTCCATGCGCGCGTCCTCGAGCTCCTGCCGCTGAACGTAAATCGGCCGTCCGGCGAAGAGGTGGTTGCCGCCGCAGTGGTCGAAGTGCAGGTGCGTGTTGACGACGACGTCGACGCCGGCGAGGTCGAAGGCCTGCTCGCTCAGTGGGACGAGGCGGGGGTCAAGGTCGGCCACCTCCGGGTGCAGCTCCGTCATGCCGGTGTCGACCAGGACTCGGGCGGCGGGATGGTCGATGACGTGGACGTAGACCGGCCAGCGCTCGCCCTCGACGAGCAACTCGGCCACGAGCAGCGGCGTGATCGTGGGCGGCGTTATCACCAATCAACCTCTTACCGACGGTACGACTCCCGCCGCGAGGCGAAGTCATCGCTTCGCATCAATCGATGCCGAGGTCTCTCGACCAGCTAGCTCTTCGATGCGACTGCGCCGGTGGCGCTCCGAGCGACGGGAACGGCGCTGGCGGAACCTAACGCACCGTCCGGCTTACTCGCAGCCTCCCCGTCGGGGGACGGTAAGACTCGCACGCTGGCGCAGGCGATGGTGGGCGAACGGCGAAACGCGAAACGCGAAACGCCTTCCGCCGCCTCTCGCGGATGGCCTTGATCAGGGCGTAGAGCCGGGCACGAACTCGCGAACCTCCTGCGCACAACGGCAGGCGACGGCGATCCTGCCAGCCCACTCCAGCGCCTCCTCGCGTGAGGGAACGTCGACAACCGAGAATCCGCCGATGTACGCCTTGCTCTCAGGGTATGGGCCGTCGGTGACCGTCCCGTCGGTGGCCACCACGCTCACCTCTTCGTGGGAATGCAGCCCGCCGCCGAACACCCAAACGCCGGCGTCCTTTGCCTCTTGCACCACCGCGTGCGCTGCCTCGGCCACGTCGGGGAGATCCTCCTCGGGAAACGTCATTGCGCCGTCATCGAACGAGATCAGATACCGCGTCATCTCACGACTCCTTTCTCGGCGGCCTGCTCCGGCCGCATCTCACCCTGCTGCGGACACACGCGCAATGGAGACCGACAAACCACCGAGAACTCATCGGTCCGGCCAGATCCAGCCTCACTTCTTCGGGCGTCATCGCGGCACACTGGCGCAGGCGAGGGTCACGGCTTCGATGTCGAGCGCCTGGGTTGCGCTGCGACGGTGACGATCAAACGTCCGGACAACTCCGCTAGTCAGCCCACCAGTCGCGCTGACCATCGACGTCTTCGCGCGGAGCCTCGCCGAGGTTGGGCGCGCCGATGACGAGGATCTCGAGGCCCTCCGGCCCGGCCTCGTAGCCTCGCCACGCGCCGGGCGGGACCCGGACTGCGTCCCATTCCTTGAGCTCGACGATCTCGTCGTCGACCTTCATCCGCCCGCTCCCGCGCACGACCACATACACCTCTTCTTGCTTCATGTGCGTGTGGCCGTACGGAAAGCGATAGCCGGGCGGGACGCGCTGGTAGCTCAGGCCGGATTTCTCAAGCTCGAGCGCCTTGGTCGCCGCACGGAACTCCAGGTCCGGCGCGCCGTCGAATCTAGAGCCGATGTCCTCCAGATCCTCCTTGATGTTCCTGAGCGTGAACGGCACGGCGTAATCCTATGGCGTCATTCCGGAACACTGGCGCATAC
>JALYLU010000635.1:2262-2973 GCA_030774075.1 Actinomycetota bacterium
TCACCCTGCTGCGGACACGCGCAATGGAGACCGACAAACCACCGAGAACTCATCGGTCCGGCCAGATCCAGCCTCACTTCTTCGGGCGTCATCGCGGCACACTGGCGCATGCGAGTGTGTCATCATCCCCTCGTGAGTCAGTGTTTCGTTTACCCGTGTGCCTTGAACGTGTTGAATTGATACTTCAAAACAAGAAGATGAAATTTGAGGAGAGAAATATGAAGACAACAATGCTTCCAGAGGAATCCGATGCAAAATCGCCAGCAGGTGCGGACATTCGCTTCCTTATGGATGGCAAAACGGGCGACATGATCCATAGTACAGTCCCTCCGCACCAAATAAATAAAGCGACTGTTCACGCAACAGTGAGTGAATTCTGGTATGTGCTGGAGGGACATGGTGAGATTTGGAGAGATGACGGCAAAGAGAGCAACATCACCGTTCTTGTTCCAGGCACATCAATCGATATTCCAGTAGGAACAGCATTTCAATACCGAAATGTTTCAAACGTAGAATTGAAGTTCATTTGCATCACCATGCCGCCTTGGCCAGGCGAATCAGAGGCTACATATGTCAAGGGTATATGGCAGCCAACGATTTGATGTTGTTAATCTATCGATCGGAAGAGCAGAATCGCACCGCCCGTCGGGGTTCAGGTGACATTCCTGAACTGTGAGTGTGCGGGTGTCCCGTCTGGGGCTGTTGTCAGGG
>JALYLU010000636.1 GCA_030774075.1 Actinomycetota bacterium
CCCCACGGGATGGTGCAACAATTGGCTTCATCAACAACACGTTTCCGCAGGAGTGGTGGGGCTCGAACCCACGACCGACGGATTATGAGCAAGCGAGGAACGGACCGCGGCTGGGGCTCCTCCCCAGCGACCTGGCCAAGCGTCTCTCGTTCGCTCGCGTCAAGTAGCGCTACCCCATGCTGCGGTGTGGGCAGATTGTGGGCACCGGGTCAGTGCTAGAAGGTGCCAGCGAGCGATCCGACGCGGCCAGTAATTACGTACTCGACAGTCCCGTACCTTCTGCGCCGGAATCTCCGGCCGAACTTGCGGCATCAACATCGACGAGGCCGGTAGGGAGCGGTCGCCGGCGGATCACCGCACACTGCGTCCGCTGCGCCGGTCACCCAACGTGGCGCGGACGGGACGGCTGCAGGAGACTGCTTTGATGGCTGCTGAGTACGTCCAGAGTGACCAGTTCCGTGGTGCCCGCATCCACCTGTGCGACCTTGCCGGCCTCACGATCCGCGATTGCGAGGTTAGCGGTCTGAAGATCGTCGACTGCTATGGGAGCGACGTCTACCTCGGTGGCGACTTCGAGCGTCTCGTCGTCAACGACGTCGACGTGACCGCCTACGTCGAGGCCGAGCTCGACCGGCAGCACCCCACGCGGGTGCTGGCGCGTGATGCCACGTCCCCCGATGACTACCGGGCTGCTTGGGATGCCATCGAGGCGCTGTGGGCGGCGACGGTCGACCGCGCCAGGCTGTTGCCCGAGGCCAAGCTATATGAGCAGGTAAACGGCGAGTGGTCGTTTGTCGAGACCCAACGGCACCTGCTGTTCGCCGACGATGCCTGGCTCGGCAATGCCGTGCTCGAGGAGGAAGCGCCGTACCACCCGTTGGGCTTCCCTGCAGGCGGGATGCCGCCCGACGCGACGGCGAAGCTCGGGCTCACCCTCGAAGCCACCCCGACGCTCGACGAGGTGCTCGTGCCGCGGCTCGCCCGCATGGCTACGATGCGGCGGGTCGTCGACGCGCTCACCGAGGCCGAGCTCGATCGGGTTTGCGGTCGCAAGCCCGCGGACCCGTATCCCGACCAGCAGTACGTCGTGCGCCGCTGCCTCAAGGTGGTGTTGAAGGAAGAGGCCGAGCATCACCGTTACGCGGTGCGCGACCTCGCCGAGCTCGACGCCGGAAAGTCATTTGTCGACAGTCACTCGCACCACCACACGGCAGCCGCCGAGTAGCAGTCTGGTGGTCGACGCCTTTGAGTGGCGAGCCGCTTCTGAGGGGCAAGTCCTCGTAGCTGCCGTTCGTCGGGCCCGCAGGAGGTCGTCTCATGGCTGCCAGCCGAGTCGACCGCCTGCTTGCGGAGCCCGTTGAGACGTCGCCGTGGAGCCGGCACACCCGCGACGCAGATGAGCGACTGCCGCACGGTCAGCGAGCGCTGTGAGACATACCCCGCGAGCCCTGTCTGAAAGCGCTCCCGAGTCCAACCAAGATCACTCGGCGAACACTTCCCGCTCCGCTATATGCCGCAAAGCCGTTGCGTCCTTGCTCACGACATCATGAAGGGCAGACTTGCAACACATAGCGTCCGAATTTTGCCAATCAACTCGAAAGCTGGGTGAGCGAGACGGCCTTCGCGCGGGGACAAGAGCGCGCCGCATCCCTGCGGACGCCCGTCCGCGTGAGATCCGCGCGATCGAACGTCCGGATCTGCTGTCCGCGCGTCATGCCGATGAGCGGGCGCATCTGCGCCGCGCCCTGTTCCGCGGTCCCTGTGTCGCGGGGCGTGACGGAGGACCGAGAGCAGTGTCAGTCGTCGGGGAGGGCGGCGAAGGCCCGCTTGGTGTCGCGGTACCAACCCATCGACTTCTTGGGGTGCCGCCAGCGGCTCTTCATGGCGTCGCGGGCCTCTTGGTGGGTCGCGTCGCCGGCCTTCTCCGCCTCCTTGAGGTGGCGGTCCTGGGCGTTGATGACGTCGTCGGCGCTGTCGCCGTGGTGCTCGAGGTCGCAAGGACCTCCGAGGGCCCGGCAGGTCATGGTCTTCATGGTTGTCTCCTTCTAATTGGGTGTCGTGAGGTGCTGACGACCGAAACGGACGGGTGTGACCTGGTCAGCCTCGTGGCCGACCGCCGTCGCGGCGCACGACTCGCGAGAGCACGTCGGGCGCAGCGCGGAACGTGATGGCCCGGACGAGGCCGTCGTTGACGGTGAAGTCGAAGACGACCTTGGCCGCGCCGAGGTGGAACCAGGCGGTACCGGGCCGGTCACCGACGAAGACCGGGAGCGCGGCCTTGGCGCTGCCGTTGAAGAACGTCGCCACCTCGTTGCGGCCCTCGATCTTCCGCGGTGTGCCGACCAGGACCGCGGCGTCGTCAGCGGTCACGGCGGCGTCCGGTGCGAGCAGCCGTAGCAACCGGTCGAAGTCGCCATTCTTGGCTGCGGCCATGAAGGCGTCGACCACTTCCCAGTCGGCTAGGCGGTCCTCGGGATGGGGCTGGGCAATCTTGGCCCGTGCCCGCGAGGCCAGTTTGCGCGCGGCAGCCGGCGTGGTGTTGAGGACGGCCGCGATCGTCGGGAACTCGAAGCCGAAGCTGTCGTGGAGCACGAAGGCGACCCGCTCGCGCGGGGAGAGCCGGTCGAGCACGACGTGCAGGGCGAAACCGACGGTGTCGGCGAGCGCGACGTCGTCGGCCGGATCGTTGACGGTCTCCCCGGGCTCGACGTCATCTACGGGTACGGGGGTGCGTGAGCGCAGCCGGTCGAGGCACAGCCGAGTGGTCACGGTCGTCAGCCAGGCCGGCAGGTTGTCGATCTCGACGTCCGCCCCGTGCAGCCGCAGCCACGCCTGCTGCACGACATCTTGGGCCTCTGCGTGGTCGCCGAGCACCCGGCTCGCGATCCCCACCAGGCGCGGTCGTTCAGCCTCGAACATGTCCGTCTGGTCCATGGCCTCCACCTTTCACCTCTGCTGGTCACCACACTGA
>JALYLU010000637.1 GCA_030774075.1 Actinomycetota bacterium
CACGTGCCCAGGATCTGCTTGCCCGAGGTGAATACCATCGCGTTGCCGTGACCGGTCACCACGGCCTCCGCGCCGATGTTGTGGTGACTCGGGTCGCCACCGACGTACGAGACGAACATCACGACGAGGTTCTTCGGAGCGAGCTGCGCGCCGGACGCGACCACCTCGGGACTCCCGAAGATCGATCGCCTCCACGTGCCGCTCGCAGCGTCCCAGCTCCATGTGACCGCGAAGCCGGCGAGGAACCCGACCCGGACCGACGCGGCCGGCACGCCGACGACCGCCGTGTGCGCGCCGCGATACGTGAACAGCGCGCGCGGCGGCACCGGCGGACCGCAACGGCTGTACATGAAATCGAGGTGGGCGTAGAGGTTCAACGGCCGGTCGCGCGACCGATCACGGAACATCAGCGGCCCGGCGCGCGTCTCGTCGAGTTTCACCACCGGCGCGGTATTGATCGACGCGATGGCGTAGGGCGCGCCGCCCGAATAGGCGAAGATGCCACCGAGCGGCCACACGAGACTCTGGTCCGTCTTGCGCACCGAACGGACGGGACCGACCCGATCGGGCGCCTGGGCGTTGAAGACGGCCGCGAGGCGCGTGTAGCCGTCCTCGACGACCTCCTCGTACACGACATCGGCTTGGTCCACCCCGTACTTCGGATGACCCGCCAGGGTGTTGTCGATCTTCACCGTTATCGCGCAACGCTTCCGCGCCGCGCCGAGTGGGTCGGGCAATCCGGTCAGCGGTGCGACGGGCGGCGCCGCCGGCTTCGCGGTCGTCGGTGGCGCCGCCGCCGTCTTCGCCGCGCCCTTGCCGCCACCACACCCGGCCAGCGCGGCGACGACCGCGAGCGCGACAAGAACCTTGGTCATCGGGGAATGCATCGCTCGCGACCCTAGAGTCACATCTGCTCGAGCGCGTGGATGCGGTCGTCGATCGGCGGATGCGTGTCGAACAGGTGGTTCCATTTGGTGTCGCCGCGGTTCGACTGCTTGTCGAGCGGCTCCTCGATCCACAGGTGTGCCGTGGCCTTCGACGCGAAATGGGTCGACGTGTGGTCGTCCTTCAGTTTCTCGAGCGCGGAGATGAGGCCCGGTGGATAGCGGGTGAGCAACACGCCCGAGGCGTCGGCCAGATACTCACGCCGGCGGCTGACCGCCATCTGCATGAGCGCGGCGATGATCGGAGCGAAGATCAGCAGCACGAAGCCGACGATCGCGAACACGATGCCCAATGGGTTGTTGCCGCTCTCGTCGTCTCGACCGCCCCGGCCTCCGGTCCAGAACATGATCCGCAGGAAGAAGTCGGAGAGCAGCGCGATGATCCCGACCATCGTGACGGCCAGCGTCATCACGAGCACGTCGTAGTTGCGAATGTGGCTCAGCTCGTGCGCGAGCACGCCTTCGAGCTCGACCCGGTTCATCCTTTCGAGGAGGCCGGTCGTCACCGCGATTGCGGCGTGCTTGGGATTGCGGCCGGTCGAGAAGGCGTTGGGCGCGGGATCGTCGACGATGTACAACCGCGGCTTCGGCAGCCCGCTCGCGATGCACAGGCCCTCGACCAGGTTGTGGTAGCGCGCGTACTCCACGGGGTCGGCCGGCCGCGCGTGCGCCACCTTCAGTGCGACCTTGTCGCTGTTGAAGTAGGACACGAACGACGACACGGTGACGATGAGTGCGACGATCACGATGCCGACGACGCCGCCCCGCAGGAAGTAATCGACCGCGAGGCCGACCGCGGACAACAACAACACGAACAAGAAGATGAGCAGGACGGTTTTGCGCTTGTTCGCGGATATCTGTTCGTACACCAATAGCCTCGAGACGACGGTACGGGGAACGCCTCAGTGCGGACGCAGGATCAGAACTGGACCTTGGGCACCTCGGTCGAACCCTCTTCGGCCTCGAAGAACTCGCGCGGCGAGAAGTTGAACATTCCCGCGACGATCATCGTCGGGAACGTCTGGATCTTCGTGTTGTACTTCTGCACGCTGTCGTTGTAGAACTGCCGCGAGTACGCAATCCGGTCCTCGGTCGACGTCAGCTCCTCTTGCAGGCTCAAGAAGTTCTGATTCGCTTTGAGGTCGGGGTAACTCTCGGAGAGCGCGAACAACTGGCGCAGCGCGCCGCTCAGCACGTTCTCGGCCTGGGCCTGTTGCGCGGGACCGGCCTGTTGCGCCTGCACCGCGCCCGTACGGGCCGCGGTAACAGCTTCGAGGGTCTGGCGCTCGTGCCCGGCGTAGCCCTTCACCGTCTCGATCAGGTTCGGGATGAGATCGTGACGGCGCTGCAGCTGCACGCTGATCTGCGACCACGCGGAGTCGACCCGGTTGCGCAGCCGAACCGCGGCGTTGTAGGCGAGGACGAAGAACAAGATCGCCAAAACAATGACGACGAGGATGACGATGATGATGACGGCCAACGGGAAACCTCCCAAAGGGGTAGGGCGACATTCTACGGAGCGGTCGACCGCGATTCAGTCACCGACCGACCCCTGCAAGCGCCGCGTCCCCCTGGCGATCGCGGCCAACAGCCGGTCGTGCAGGGCTGCCGACGCGCTCGCAACGACGGCGATCCCGTATCCGTCGCCGGAGCCGACGGCGGGGTGTCCGGCGATCGATGCGCCGTCGGGACGCGTCACCACTCCCCCGGCTTCCTCCACGATCAGGGCGGCGGCGGCGACGTCGTAGGGGAAGTTCGTGCAGACGGCGCCGTCCCCGACCCGGCGGAAGGCGGCCTCGAGCGAGGGCCGGACGTCGACGACGTATCGCCCGACGTCGACGTAGGCGTCGAGCTGCCCGGTGACGATCCTCGTGATGTCGAAGGTCGCCGATCCGAGGTCGAACGTCCCCCCGCCGACGGACGACGCGTCGATCAGGTCGCCCAGGACCTCGGCGATCGCGCGTACCGGGCGCCCGCGCAGCCCGTACGCCCAGAACATCCGCGAGATGTCCCGGTTCTCCGACA
>JALYLU010000638.1 GCA_030774075.1 Actinomycetota bacterium
GGTGATGCACTTCGAGACCGCGAGCATCGCACGGAGGTCGAGCGCGAGATTCCAGCCTGGGTTGTACTGACGATGTCCCTCGACGCGCATCCGCCCCGCTCGGGTCTCGAGCACGGCCAGCTCCTGCAGCGCTTTTTCGAGCTCGTCCTCGGTGCGAATGATGCCGACGAGGATCTGCATACATGCCTGGAGGTCCTGCTGGAGGGCGTACGGGTTCTCGGCGCCGGTTGCGTCGAACGGCTGCAGCGCGCGTCGCGCGATGTCTTCGAACTTTCGCGGGTCGGGGCTCGGCCGCTCGGCCAGCTCCGCGGCGTAGCGCGCCGCGTACATGCCGGCGCGCCGGCCGAACACGACGAGATCGGACAGCGAGTTGCCGCCGAGCCGGTTCGCACCGTGCAGGCCGGCTGCGCACTCGCCGGCCGCGAACAACCCGGGAACGGTCGACGCCTGGGTCTCGGCGTCGACGCGGACGCCGCCCATCATGTAGTGACAGGTCGGGCCGACCTCCATCGGCTCTTTGGTGATGTCGACGTCGGCCAGCTGAAGGAACTGGTGGTACATCGACGGCAGTCTGCGCTTGATGTCGTCGGCACTCCGGCGGCTGGCGATGTCGAGGTACACGCCTCCATGCGGGCTACCGCGACCCTCTTTGATCTCGCTGTTGATCGCGCGCGCGACCTCGTCGCGAGGGAGAAGGTCGGGAGTGCGGCGGGCGTGTTGTTTGTCCGTGTACCAGCGGTCGGCTTCTTCTTCGGTGTCGGCCGTCTCGGCACGGAACATCTCGGGGATGTACCGGAACATGAAGCGCTCGCCGCGTGAGTTCTTGAGCACCCCGCCGTCGCCTCTGACCCCTTCGGTTACGAGAATCCCGCGCACCGATGGCGGCCACACCATTCCGGTCGGGTGGAACTGGACGAACTCCATGTCGATGAGGTCGGCGCCCATCCAGAGTGCGAGTGCGTGGCCGTCGCCGGTGTACTCCCAGGAGTTCGACGTGATCTCGTAGGCCTTGCCGATCCCGCCGGTCGCGAGCACGACGGCGGGGGCTTGGAACATCACGAAACGGCCCGATTCCCGCCAGTAGCCGAAGGCACCGGCGACGCGTTCGCCGTCTTTGAGGAGCTCGATGATCGTGCACTCCATGAAGACGTCGATGCCTTGGTGAACCGTGTGTTGCTGGAGCGTGCGAATCATCTCGAGGCCGGTGCGATCTCCCACGTGCGCCAGGCGGGCGTACCGGTGACCGCCGAAGTCGCGTTGAAGGATGCGCCCGTCGGCGGTGCGGTCGAAGACGGCGCCCCACTCCTCGAGCTCGAGCACCCGTTCGGGAGCTTCTTGCGCATGGATCTGCGCCATCGCCCAGTTGTTGAGGAACTTGCCTCCCCGCATGGTGTCGCGGAAGTGCACCTTCCAGTCGTCCTCGGGATAGACGTTGCCGAGAGCCGCGGCAATCCCGCCTTCGGCCATGACCGTGTGGGCCTTGCCGAGCAGTGACTTGCACACGAGGGCGGTTCGAGCGCCCGCGGCGGCGGCCTCGATCGCCGCCCGCAGCCCGGCCCCTCCAGCCCCCACGACCACCACGTCGAACACGTGGGTCTCGTACTCGGCCATCAGAAGATCCTCAGGTCGCGGATCACGTCTCCGGCAACCAGACGGATGTACACGTCGGTCAGCGCGACGCCGACAAGACTCACCCACGCGATCTGCATGTGGCGAGCGTTCAAGAACGACACGACCTTCCACGCGCGGTATCGACGGGGCGATCTCGACAGCGCGTCGAGGCGTCCGCCACAAAGATGGCGACATGTATGACACGAGGCGGTGTACGCGCCGAGCAGCAGGGCGTTGGTCAGCAGGATCAGCGTCCCGACGCCCATGTGAGTGCCGTCGGGGAAGCGGAATCCCTTGATGCCGTCCCACAGGAGAATGAACGGAAACGGCAGCACCAAGTAGAAGAAGAAGCGGTGCACGTTCTGCAGAATCAGTGGGAACCGGGACTCGCCCCGATAGCGCGACCGGGCATCAGGAATCGCGCACGCGGGCGGCGACCAGAAGAACGCCCGATAGTACGCCTTACGGTAGTAGTAGCAGGTGAGTCGGAAGCCCAACGGGAACGGCAGGATGAGGAGCGCGGGCGACAGGTTCCACCAGCTCCCCACGATCTGCCACGTGTGATGCTCACAATTAGCGGCGAGACACGGCGAATAGAACGGGGAGAGATACGGACGGGCGTAGTAGTCCTTGTTGACGAACGTCACCCACAAGCCGTAGCCGACGAACCCGCCGAGAACGACCACGGTGAGAACCGGCTGAATCCACCACGCGTCGCGTCGCCGGGAGGAAACCAGAGCGCCCGGGAGTCGTACGTCGCGCAACTCGTCGGTCGCAGACGTCATCCGATCTACTCCTCCCGGCGTGGTCCCGGAAAAGCTAGCCCACCGACCGGCGCGCGGAACTCAGCACCCGCCGGGGCGCGTGCCACTCCCCTACTCGAGCGGCTGTTCGACCTCGACCGGGCGAGGCTGGAGGTTCCCCTGCTGGATCGTGCGGACGCACGCGTTCCATCGCAGGATCGCCTCGTTGTCATCGGCCGGGCTCAAGGCGCTCGCTCGTTCGTAACAGGTCATCGCGGCGCGCAAGCCTTCGTACGCAAAGCTCGAACCCATCGCCCGTCCGAGGCGCGCCCGGGCATCACGCTCCCGGATGAGGCCCTCGTAGTAGTCGCGTTGGTACGGATCCTCCAGCCGGCCAACGTACTCCCGCGCCGCGTGCAACCCGGGCGCACTAGCGCTGCCGAACCGATCCGTGACCGAGAGGATGAGGGAGACGAGGGCCTCCTGGTTGTCGGGGTCCGCGGCAAGAATGTCGAGACAGATGCTCTCGGCCTGCGAAGGCTCATTGAGGAGGCGGTAGCGCTCTGCTTTCTCGAGTGCGCGCGGAATCGCGGCCTTCGTGATCGGCTTCAACG
>JALYLU010000639.1 GCA_030774075.1 Actinomycetota bacterium
CTACAACGACGGTTGACGCACGCGAGAAGCCGCAACAGATACGACCACGATGGGGCGCGGCAGCGAGCGCACGAAAGGGAGGGTGCGACAGACTGGGCGGCGGTGAGTGATGTTCCGAGGGTCCGCTACGCCAAGACCGTCGACGGCGCGCACATCGCGTACCGGTGGTCGGCCTGCCAACTGTTCGCAAGAAAACCGACGCCAGGCAGGCACAATTCTTGCTAACTGTTGAGTGGAGCGACGCGGATTTGGTCGTGTCTGCGCGCACAACCGACGCGTCAGGGCCGGATCCGCGACTTGACAAGGTAAGGAGGTTTGAGAGGGCTCGTAGTGCCGGACGGTGGGGGAGTGGCGATCGTGGGGAGCTGGCGGTGGCGGCCCCTGGTTCCACCCCTTCTCGTCGACGAGTCGCCGCCATCGCATCGCCGTGCTCGGCATGTCGTTGGGTGCATCCGCGGCCATCGCGCTCGGGACGACACGTGCTGCATGGATGATCGCGTCGACGCGGTGGTCGCGGTTTCCGGCGCGAAAGCCATCCCGGGTTTGCCTGCATTCCCGGGTGCATACTCATACCCACCCAAGCCACTACTTCTTGTGCGCGGCTCGCCGCCATCCGACTTCGCGGCGAGCTTCAGCGAACCAATGTTTGCCGAAGCGCATGCGCCGAAGTTCCTCCTCACCGTCACGAACGGTCAACATGTCCCGTTGCTGGTCGACGACCCGCGCGGCCGGACTTCTTTGCGCGCGGTCATCGCGTTCTTCGACCGGTATCTCAAGTCCGGACCCCACGCGCTCGAGGTTCTGCTCGATCAGGGTCAGGATCCTTGGATCGCGACACTGCGGGCGGTCACCCGCTAGCGCGTCGGCCCTGACCTGACAATCTGTACCGCATACACCGGTCGCTGCCCTTCACCTAACGGGTCCTCGTGACCCAGGGCGAGAGGGCCGATCAGGCAAGAGCGCATACTCGGGCGGCTGAGATCAGTGGAGGCGGTACACGCGCGTTGCGGTCCCGGCGAACAACGACTCGCGCTCGTCGTTGGAGCATCCGCGCGCGAGCTTCTTGAAGCCGTTCCACAGCACTCGATACGACAGCGACATGCGGTCGACCGGGAAGTTCGACTCGAACATGCAGCGCTCGGCGCCGAAGCATTCGATCATGTGGCCGTAGTAGCGGCCTTGCGCGGCGACGAACTCGTCGGAGGTCGGCGGTCGGTCGGCCACGTTCCACCCGAAGCCGTTGTCGGGCATCGCCAACCCACCGAGCTTGGCGATGACGTTCTCGCAGCGGGCGATGTCGGCGATATCGCGCTGCCAGTCCTCGAACATCGCGTCGCGCTGATCGGCGTAGCGCCCGACGCCGATCGGCGTGCCGAAGTGGTCGAGGATCATCACCGTGTCAGGGACCGCGCGCGCGAGCGCGAGGAACTCGCGGTTCTGGTAGTGGTAGTGCCACGAGTCGTAGGTGAGGCCACGTGCGCCGAGACGGGCGACGCCGGCGCGGAATGCCGGATCCTCGAAGAGGCCGGCGGGCGCGCCGCCGGCGATCATGAGGCCATCGGACGGTTCGGCGCGCGCCAGCGCGTCGCGGATCCCGCGGAACAGTCCGCAGCCCGCTTCGGTGTGCGCGTCGAGGATCTCGTCGAGGTTCGACAGCCGCAAATCTGCATGTCCGACGATGCCTGCGATCAACCCCCCGCTGCGCTGCGCCTCGGCGGCAACCCACTCGGTCTCTCCCACGGAGGCGAGCGCGGCCGGGCCGTGGGAGCGGTAGGCGGCGCGGCACTCCATGAACACGGTGCGTTCGACCCGGTGCCCGCTGCCGACGTCGACGATGAGGTCGGCGAGGCTGTAGGGGAGCGGTCCGGCGGGCCACAGGTGATGGTGTGGATCGACGATGCGCCGCTCGGGATCGACAACCGGCTCGTCGACGAGCGCACGCCACGCGTCGGAGCCAGGCGGCGGCGTGCTCACGATCGGAGTTGTACCAGGCTCTTGCGGGACGTGGCGACCATGCGCGGCTCACAGGTAGAATTTCCTGGATGTTGACCGCCGGGGTGACGGCGCCCGAGCTCGACTCGGTCGTAGACCACGATGGAAATCCAGTGCGGCTCGCGGATCTGCGCGGTCGATGGGTGCTGTTGTGGTGGTATCCCATGGCAGACACTCCCGGCTGAACGATTCAAGGCAAGGGCCTGCGTGATCAGGCCCAAGAGTTCGAGAGGCTCGGCTGCGAGATCCTCGGCATCTCATTCGACGCGCCCGAAGCCAACCGGGCGTTCCGCGAAAAGTTCGACTTCCCGTTCCGATTGCTCTCCGACGTCTCGGAGCAGGTCGGGGTGGCGTACGAGACTCGAGCACCCGGCACCGAGAAGGTGCGCTTCGCCAAGCGGTACAGCTACCTGATCGATCCTGAGGGAATCATCGCCAAGAGCTACGAGGTCGCAGACGTGAATGCGCACGCCGAGACGGTGTTGACCGACCTTCGCGAACTCCAGGCGCGCTGATCCGACGCGTCGTCTCAGGTGCTCGCTCGAACGCGACTGACATGGGTTGCGCCGACGATGTCTGGGTATCAGATCAGACGTCGTCGCAGGTTTCCCGGACGAGTCAAACCCGTGAGTGCATAGAATTGCCGGAGCGTCGACATACTCAAGCGAAAGGACATGATGGCGTGATTGTTATGGGTGTGATCTTGCTTCTCATCGGCCTCCTGACCGGTGTCGGCCTGCTGTCGGCCGTCGGCGCAGTGCTGTTGGTTGTCGGCGCGGTCTTGTGGATCCTCGGCGCGGTCGGGCATCAAGTTGGTGGGCGGCCGCACTACTACTGAACCTGACCCTGCCTACCCGGCGGGGAACGAAACGACGCGAGCCATCAGCGCACGTTGCGGTGGTCGGCGCCGACCAACGTCACGGCGAGGACCGCGGGGACGGCGCCGGTATTGGACCAACGGTGCCGCGTGCCGTTC
>JALYLU010000640.1 GCA_030774075.1 Actinomycetota bacterium
CCACCACCCCGACCGCGACACGCACGACCCGAACGGAGAACTCGCGGCCGCGCTCCAACCCGACCGCCGCGAACGACTCGCGATCGATCACCACATCGACACCAACCCGATCCGCCAAGACCTCGAACTCCTCTACCAAGGCCGTGCCCGCCTCGACAACAACCGCCTCACGCTCCCCGACCGCAAAGCCGACATCCGAGCACTCCAGACCGAACGCCACAACCAGACCAACGCCGCCGAGGTGGCGCAACGCCTCCTTGACGCCAAACGACCGGTACTCCATCGCCGCGAGCACAACATCGCACGACTCGCCGCCGAACGCGCCCGCGACCGAGCCACCACCGCAATCCACCGCATCGACGACGCGCTCGAACAAGCCCACCACGACCAATACGCGCGCGAGACTCACAACCACAACCGCCTCGACGAAATCCGCGTCATCGACTTTGCCATCCGCGACCGCCTCGACAAACTCGTCGACGCCATCGCCCACCAGCCACCCGACTACCTGCAACAACTCGGCCCAAGACCCACCAACGAATCAGCCCAACACCACTGGAACAACATCGTCCGAGACGTCGAAGCCTACCGAATCGAACACGACGTGACCGACCCGCGCCGACCTTTGGGTGCCTGTCCAACAGAGAACGTCGCACGCGCGGCCTGGCACCAGGCAGCAGCGACCTTCGCCCTCGATGTCGATCAACTCGGCGTCGCGCGCGACTCCCTCGGCCGAGGCCAACAACGCGACCAGGGCCTCGAGATCGAGCTATGACCGACAAGTACCGCGGGCGAGAGCGAAGAACTACGCAGGCTTGCGACGTCGCGTAGGCGACGTGCCGCCGAGAATCAATCGGGCCACGGTGTCGGCGGCTTCCTCTTGCATCGCGGGGTTCACGTGCGAGTAGGTGTCGAGGGTGATGGCGATGCTCGCGTGCCCCAAACGCTCGCTGACGACCTTCGCCGGTATACCCGCGCTCAGCGCCGCGGTCGCGTAGCTGTGTCGCAGGTCGTGCAACCGGATCCTCGGCAACCCCGCATCGCGGCCGAGGAGCCGAAACCAGCTCGTGAAGCGCTGCGGATGGATCGGGCTCCCATCTTCGCGGCTGAACACCAGTCCGCCGTTCTGCCACGAGGATCCCGCCCCGAGTTGCTCCTCCTGCTGACGCTTGCGGTGCATCGTGAGCGCCGCGACAGTTGCGCGATCGAGCGCGATGGAACGCCGGCCCTTCGCGGTCTTCGGCTCCGAGAACTCGACGCGGTCGTACCGCACGACGGTCAGATTGCGCACGACGGATACCCGCCCGCGCGACAGATCGACGTGGTCCCACGAGAGGCCGAGAACCTCGCCTCGTCGCATCCCTGTCGTCACGATGAGAAGCCACGCTGCAAACAATCGATCTGAACGAGCGCGATCGACGAAGGCACGCAGCTGCTCAGGCGTCCAGACTTTCATCTCCGGCGTCCTCGGCTGGGGTGGTGTCGCGAGCGAAACTGGGTTGCGTGCGAGGTGGCCCCAGCGAACGGCGTCCTCGAGTGCCTTGTGCAGCATCGTGTGCACGTGTTTCACCGTCTTCGGGGACAGCCCGGGTGTCGACGTGTCGCCGTTGCAGCGGCCCGACTCGAGCAGGTCCGCATAAAAGGCGTTGAGCCGCGCCGGTGTCACGTTCGGGAGAAGCGTCCGGCCGAGCGATGGGCGGACGTAGTTGCGGAATGAGCGGTTGTAGTGCTCCCACGTCGTCGGCCGCACGCTGGCACGGATCCCCGGAAACCACTCCGCTTCCAAGAAGCGACTCAGCGTCAGTCTCGACGGCTCGACGAACGTACCGCGGCGAACTTCGTCTCGCACCTCCGCGAACGCGCGCTCGGCCTCCTTGCGCGTTCTGAAGCCACCTCGTGACTTCTGCTTGCGCGCGCCGTTAGGACCGGGCTCGAGCTCGATCCAGAAGTACCAAGAGGCGCCGCGTTTCTTGAAGTGGCCCTTCACAACCAGTGCAACGTAGCGCCGTTAGCATCACGTTAGCAACGCCCATTTTCGACCGTCCATGCGGTAGGCCTGAGTCCGCTCAGTCCCGAAAAAGCCTTTGCCAGTCGCTTGTGCGAGCGGGGAGACTCGAACTCCCACCTCTTTCGAGACCGGGACCTAAACCCGGCGCGTCTGCCAGTTCCGCCACGCTCGCGTCGGCCCATCTTCGCGCTCGGGGGCCGGCTCGGAGCCCAGGGCTAACCTGCGGGCCTCGCAATTCTCGTGGAGGTCCGCATGGGCAAGCAGGTTCCGATCGTCGATTACCTGGTCATCGACGACGGCGATCCGCATCTCGCCGCCTGGGAGTCGGTCGACTCCGGTGCGCTCTACTTCGACCGCCGAAACGCCGACGCGAAGAGCGGCGGTACGGAGTTCCGGCGAAAGAACCTCGCGACGACCGGCAAGGTGCGCTCCTTCACGATCGTTCACCGCACGGTGCCGGGTGTCCCCGCTCCCTACGTCTCCGCGCTCGTCGATCTCGACGGGGGCGGAACCGTGAAGGCCAACCTCTCGAACATCCCGCCCGACCCGGAACACGTGAAGCTCGGCATGTCCGTGCGGATGACGACGTTCCCGGCCGGCACCGACGACGACGGTACCGAGGCGATCGCGTTCGCCTTCGAGCCCGCTTCCTGAAAGGCGCATCTCATGAGCGGCGACAACGTCTGGGTTCTCGGCACCTACATGACCAAGTTCGGTCGTCACGTCGACAAGGACTTGATCGACCTCGCGAGCGAGTCCGCTCTGGGTGCGATGAAGGACGCCGACGTCACGATCCACGACATGGACGTGCTCGGTTGCGGCAGCCTGTTCAACGCCCAGGCCGGTGTCGGTCAACAGCTGCAGAAGCAGATCGGCCAGACCGGCATCCCGGTCTACAACGTCGCCAACGCGTGCGCGACCGGCGCGACCGCGTTGCGCACGGTGTTGCTC
>JALYLU010000641.1 GCA_030774075.1 Actinomycetota bacterium
GGCGGGGAGCGTGAATCGGCCGTCGCGGTGCGCCGCCGATCGGGGATCGCGGCAGGCGATTCAGCGAGTCGCGGTATCGGACGAGCCGAGCCAGGACTTGTTCGGGCGATTCCTCCACGTTCTGATTATCGCCCGGGACGGCACCGACGCGGGGACAGCTCGCCCTCGCCGCCACGCTCGATTCACGACCGAGCTCACCGACTCGCGACACCAATGGACCCCCCAACATCGGTCCGCTCGGTCCGTCGCGGCAGCGGGTTCTTAGGGCAGCGGTTCCTCGCGCCAGTTCGTCGTCGCGAATCTCCCGGTACCGATTTTACCAAGGGAATCGTCGTAGTGAAGGTTGATCTGCGCGTTGGCGTTGAAGTCGTGGGTGATGATCGCGCCCCATACTTCGCCCTGGGGTCCGTTGGCGCCGCACTGGGTGCAACCGCTCGGCGCGTCGATGACACCCCAGAACTGCACATGGTTGCGCAGGTAGATGTTGGCCGCGTTGCCACTCACGCCGCTGAGTTGGAAGAGACGTAGGTTCGCGGACCAGCTGGGGCAGTAGTTGCTCGAAGGGTTGTTCTTGAAGTCCGTCAACGAGTTGGAAGCCACGGACGAGCATTGCGCGGAGCTGAGCAGAGGCGGGTTGACGACGCCGCTGTTGCCGTTGGCGTTGCCGATGTCGATCGAGCCCTGGCTGTAGATCAAGACGGGCCCGAGGCTGGGATCGACCTGGCAAGGCGGTCGGAGCGTAACGGTTGTCCAGAAGTAGGGCTGGCCGTTGGCCTGAGCCTTCAGGCTGCTGTGGCCGGGGACGCCGTCGCAGACCGCGGGCTGCGGGAAGGGGCCGCCGCCGCCGGGCGACGTGACCTGAGGGGGGGAGAAGTCGTGCGGGATCAGTTTGGTTTGCGACGCCGGGCATTGACCCGAACCCGTGGTCGGTAGAGCAGGAGGAGGTGTGGCCTTGGAGAACAGCTCGCAGCCGTCGACCGCGCTATTCCATCCGTTGCCATACGTGTAGTTCTGACAGTTCTTGTTGCCGTTGCCGTTCGTGCCGAACCAGGTTCCGCCGCTGTTGGAGCTCAGAACTCCATTGAACGTGCACATGTCTTGTTTACTGACGCCGTCGGTGAAGCTGTCGAGCGTGCCTTGGCCGAGGTTCGCGTTGGCGTAGATGAAGAACGCGGTTCCGAAGAGGCTCTCGGCGGACGCGTCGGCTCGAATCTTGCGCATCTGTCCGTGCGCATCCGTGCCCCACGACGTGATGTGCCAAATCGTCGCGGCAGGATCGATTGTGGCCGTGTATTGGTAGCTTCCGGCGCTCCCGAGCGTCACTGCACAGGGTGACGCGCACCCACCAGAGTTGTACGTCGGTCCGACCTGGGCCGGCAGCGTCTGGATCGCATCATTGATGCCCGCATCTGCGAGCTGTAACGCGTTCGCAGAGTCTCCTGAACGCCGCGAAAACTTCAGGCTGTCGGTGACGGTCGCCAGAATCGAGACGACGAGCATCGTCACGATCATCGCGGACAGGACGACCAAGACGATGCTGCCGTCTTCATCTCGCGGGCGGGTTCGCATGCGTGTGCCCCTATCGGTCATTGCGGAGCGCGGCCGTCGACATGAGCGAGATGTCGGGCGCGTTCTTCTGGTAGTTGAGATAGACCTGCATCGACACGGATCCCGCCTTTTGGAAGTCGGCGACGGCGTTGCTCGCGCCGAGTTGATTGCCAAAGGCGTCGTAGAACGTGAAGAGCGCCTGAGCCGACGTGTTGTCGACACCGCCGAGCACCGTCTTGCCCGTGGTCGTGGACGTTGCGACACACGAGGCGTTGTAGTCGGTGCGGTCCTCGCGGATGACGCCGGCGTTCAGGCCGTACGTGATGTTCGAGTAGGGGCACGCGATCGGTGCTGCGCCGGGCGCGATCGTCGTGGTCGTTGCGCTCGCGGTGACCTCGTGAGGAATGAGGAAGCCGACGCACGATGCGAAGCCGGCCGGGTACGTCAAGCCGGTCGGACACGCCGTCGTCGACGACGACGTCCGAATCTGAACGGCCGCTCGGATGTCCTGCGAGATCGTCCGCAGCGCGAGGCGACCGTTGTTCTCGGCTCTGGTGCTGTTGTCCGCGCGTGCCGCGACCTGGGTGCTGTGGATGAGGACCGCGTAAACCAATGCACTCACGATCGAAGTCATCATGAGGACCACCATGAGTTCGACCAACGACATTCCGCATTCGTCGCGACGACGCAGCCGTGTCATGAGCGGTCTCATGAGAAGGTCACCGTCCCCGAGAGCGCGGACGCCGTCGAATACGGGGCACTCGCGACCTGGTTGGCGATCACGGCGATCTTCTGAGGACCCGCGGCGAACCGCAGAGCCATCGTGCTGTCGATCGTCACCTTCCACGTGTTGCACGCCGTCAGCGTGCTGGTCAGCGAGCAGGTCGGTTTCAGCACGACCTGTGATGCGCCGGCTTGCGTCTCGACCACAGCGATGACCGAGTCGGAGGCAGTCGTTGACGCGTAGACGTTGCTGGTCGTCGCCGTGATCGTGAGCGTCGCCCCGACGAAGAGGGTGCCGTCCGGGTTGAGCGGCACCGAGGTCGGACTCACCGCGACCGGTGTAGATATGGAGGGCACGCCCGCGCTCATCGTGCATGTTGGCGGACCCGTGTTGCCCGGCGCCGGGTTGTTACAGAAGGTGATCGCCGGAACGCTGAGAATCGAGTTCGCCTTGCCGTCCGACTGACGGATCGCGGTGAACCCGATGTACTGAGTTCCACCCGCTGTCGGGAAGGTAAACGGCGCACCGCTGGGGATCGAACCGGTCCACGTCGAGCCGTCCGCCGACGTGAGTTGGACCGTCGCGGTGGTCATCACATGGGGAGGCAGGGGGTCTTCGGTGAGGAAGTAGGCGTTGACTTTGTCCCCAGCTAGGAGCCCGGAGGTGTTCGCGCCGAGCGCGATGTT
>JALYLU010000642.1 GCA_030774075.1 Actinomycetota bacterium
CATTGAGGAGGCGGTAGCGCTCCACCTTCTCGAGTGCGCGCGGAATCGCAGCCTTCGTGATCGGCTTCAACGTGAACGACTCGGGCGCCTCCCGCCCGCTCGTTCCGACCAAGCCCGTCATGCCTCGTCCTCGTGATCTTGTAGCCGCCCGTCCGTGAAACGCTACGCGCGCGGCTCGGTATCTGATGCTACGCCCGGCCCGCAAATGCGCCACTTCCCGAGCGATCATGGTTGACTCGAACAGCGAAGAAGCTCGCTGACTACGGCACCGACGACCATCCGACTGATGATCCTGAGCGCGCCCAAATTGCGTGGATCGTCGGCGTGCTCGATGATTGCGCGGAGCGCGAGGACCCGCGCGTGGAGTTGACCTTCGACGAGGCGAACAAGCCCGGGACTGGGCTCGTCGGTAATCTCAGCCCCCCGACTGCACGGCGTCGGAACGTCCGCAGAACGCGCGCCTGCGAGTCCTTCCGAATCCGAACAGGTCCGACGCACGCCCGATGGGCACGGTGTTCTACCTAGCCCGGCGTTCACGGCCAGTCCATACCGAGCGCGCGTGCGGCCGTGCTGAGCTTCATCACGAGCCGGACGGATCGATTCGGGAGCGGCTGAAAATCGTGATGGCGGTAGAACGCTTCGGCGTCGGCATCTATCGCGTCGACAACAACGAGCTTGCCGCCCGCGACTCGAGCGGCGTCGATGATCGTGCCGAGCGCGCGCACGAGGAGCTCGGCACCGAGCCCCTGACCGTGAAGGTGCTCGCTGAGTGCAAGCTTGGCGAGCAGGATCGACGGGATCTGGCGCGGCGCTCCGCGAGCGAGTTTCCGCGGTGCGTCGTCGCGGTCGAGAACATGCGGCGCGATCGCGAAGTACCCGACGACCGCGTCGTGGTCTTCGTCGTCCAGCACGACGTAGGTGCGCGTGCCCTGCGCGCTCACCTGGCGCGCGTGGTCCCGAAGCCACCGGTCGAGTTCGAGATTCCCGGAGCTGAACGACGCCAGGTCGTGCCGGTCGTCGAGCGCCTCGACGCGCAAGTTCACCGAGCGGCGATCCGCGGACGTCGCGCGACCCGTCGTGCCGCTTTTGCCAATGTGGGAGCGCGGTCCGGCTGATCGAGCGCGGTGACCAACTCGTCGAAGTAGTCAGCCGGCACGGTGGTCGACATCTGAGCAGCCAGCAACTCTTCGGCGCGGTCTACTGCGGCATCGACGACGAAGGCCGACACCGATGTGCCTGCGAGGCTCGCGGCCCACTCGAGCCGCGCCCGCTGCTCCGGCGAGACCCTTGCTTCGAGACGATCCGACTTGACTGCCATATTGACACTCTATCAGCAGTACGGACAACTGTACGTACAGCGGGCCCAACGCCGGGGCGCCGCGTCCGCGCATCGGCGCTCGACGCGAGACTTACGACCGTGTTCGTGGTCCATGCCACCAAGAAGGTCCTTGACCGGTGCGGCGGTCCCGCGCCGGCCGACGGGCCGACCACGACTGCCCTCGGCGATTGGTACGCGACGACACTGTTCTGGAAGCCCCAAGTGACGCTTTTCGTCAACGAGCCGACGCGCCTGCCGGTAATCGTTCGGCTCGCTCCCGCCGCGACGCTCGTCTCGCGGTTCGTCACCGACCTCGGCATCCTTTTCGGCGCGCACGGCCTCGACCCGAGGTTCATCGATTCGGAGCTCGCGGAGATGACCGAGCATCGACTCTCGAAGACGGCGAATCGCAGCGTCGTCGGAACGATGAACGATTTCTCGTACCTCGCCGACGCCCACCGCGAACACCGTGGCGTCGATGACTTCGTCGACCTGTCGCTCTCCTTGGCACACACGCCGTGCGGGCCGCTCCGAGACGGAAACGGATTCCCCGATCTCGAGCTCAAGGCGTTGGTGGAACGGGTCCTCGACACCGGCTGATCTCACGCGACGATGCCACGAGCCGTCGCTAGTGGGGTGGCGCTGAGGCAGCCCACCCGCGGCCCAACCGCGGCCCAACCGCGGCCCATGCGTGATATTGCAGCCGTCCCGAACGCGAATCAGCGGTCCCGCGGGACCGCTGACCTGCTCGTTCTGCATTCTCGCTTGGAGCGGACGACGGGATTCGAACCCGCGACCCCAACCTTGGCAAGGTTGTGCTCTACCAGCTGAGCCACGTCCGCGTAGGCGCGACAGTATACAAGCCTCTCTCGTGCGAGCCGCAGACCACCGCTAGCCTCCTGAAGCATGAAAATCGGTATCTTCGGAGGCGACACCGCGGGCCGCACGATCGACGCCGTGGTTGCCGACGCCCGCGCCGCCGAGGCGGACGGCTTCGCGTCGTACGCGCTCCCTCAGATCTTCGCCCTCGACGCGATGAGCGTGCTCGCGGTCGTCGGCCGCGAGGTACCCCGCATCTCGCTCGCCACCGGAGTGGTGCCCACCTACTGTCGTCACCCGTTGACGATGGCGCAACAGGCGCTCACCGTGCAGGCCGCGAGCGGTGGCCGGTTCGTGCTCGGCATCGGCCTGTCGCACCAGATGGTCATCGAGAACATGTTCGGCCTGTCGTTCGAAAAGCCGGTCCGGCACATGCGCGAGTACCTCTCGGTGCTCATGCCGCTCCTGCATGAAGGCAAAGCCTCCTTCAAGGGCGAAACCATCAGCACCGACGCAACGATCGGCGTCGAACCGCGCATCCCGTGTCCGGTGCTCGTCGCCGCCCTCGGACCGCAGATGCTCAAGCTCGCCGGCACGGTGACCGACGGAACGCTCACGTGGATGACGGGCCCGGCCACGCTCGCGTCGCACACGGTGCCCATCATCGCGGCCGCGGCGAAGGAAGCCGGACGACCGGCACCGCAAATCCTGACCTCGCTGCCGATCTGCGTCACGAACGACGTCGCCGCGGCGCGCGAGCGCGCGGCGCGCGACTTCCAGGTCTACGGCTTCCTTCCGTCGTACCGGGCGATGCTCGAC
>JALYLU010000643.1 GCA_030774075.1 Actinomycetota bacterium
GTTCCAGACCGTGCATGTCTCCATCCTCGGTATCATCGAGAATATGAGCACCTTCACGTGCCCTCACTGTGGAAAGGGCACAGACGTCTTCCGCCGCGGCGGCGGCGAGCGGATGAGTCGGCAGCTCGGCGTCCCGTTCCTGGGTACGATTCCTCTCGACGCCGACATCGTCACGGGCGGGGACGAAGGGCGTCCGATCGTGCTCGAGAAGCCGACCTCCTTCGCAGCCCAGGCCTACCTCGCTATCGCCACGGAACTCGCTGGCCGACTCCAGGGACTCCCAACAACGGTGCTGAAGCCGTTCGCGTGGACCTGGGAAACCAACGAGGGTGAGCCGGCCTGGGTAGAGAGCGCTGTCCGGCCGACGGGCTCCCAGACCACTCCCGTCGGTTTCCGCCGGCGAGATGCGCGCACGTTGTCTGTGCTCTGGGAGGACGGGCACCGTAACGACTTCGACGTCCGGGACCTTCGACTGGCATGCCCGTGCGCCCGCTGCGTCGAGGAAATGAGCGGACGGCCGCTCCTCGATCCAAAGAGCGTGCTGCCGGACGTGGCCCCACGCACGATCACCAGCGGAGGCAATTACGCCATCACGTTCGGCTGGAACGACGGCCACAGTACCGGGATCTACTCGTTCAAGCACCTGCGGGCCCTCGCTGAGCGCGACGCGGCCAAGGTCGTCGAAGATGTCTGATGTCCTGCCTGTCGACGCGACGATCACGATCCGCGCCGAGACCTCCGTCGCCGATCCCGACACGTGCAAGTTCACCGTAAGTCGGACGGTGCATCCGGGTGGTCCCTTCTTCTTCCACGCCAAAGAATTGGCCGCTGGTTCGCCCCTCGTCGAGCGGTTGTTCACGCTTCCCGGCGTCGCGCACGTGCTCGTTGCTGAGAACGTCGTGACGGTCGGGAAGGACTCAGGCGCCTCGTGGGCCGCACTGAAACCGGGGATCGGAACGGTCATCCGTGCGCAGCTCGTCACAGGGGTGCCGGCCATCCTCGAGGCCCCTCGCACCGCAGGTGCGTGGGGGCGCACCGACGCCGAGGTTCGTGCGGTTGTTCAGGAACTCTTGGACCGGCAAGTGAACCGTTCCATCGCGGCCCACGGCGGGCAGATTTCCATTGTCGACGTGAGGGACAGAAACCTGTTTGTCGCCATGAGTGGCGGGTGCCAGGGATGCGCGGCCTCTCAAGTGACTCTGCGACACGGGTTCGAGGTCATGGTGCGGAGGGTCGCACCGGAGATCGTGGACATCGTCGACACCACGGACCACGCGGCGGGGAAGAAGCCATTCTACGAGCGGACAGGGTAGAGCAGGAGGCTTCGATGGCTTCGATGACAACACCGGAGGAACGATGAAATTGTCGAAGACCGGCTCCGCTACGCGCGTAGTAGAAGGAAGATGACGACCCCGGTTACCGAGACGTAGAGCCAAATGGGCAGGAACACGCGATTCAAACGCCGGTGGCGTCCGAAGGCGTGGGTGAAGGCGAAGTAGAACGAGGTGAGCGCGAGCGGCACCACGGTGATGGACAGGACCACGTGGGTGATCAAGATGAAGAAGTACACCGCCCGGAGGGGCCCCGTGCCCGTGAACGGGGTGTCTCCGTGGACGAAGTGGTAAGCGAGGTAGCCCACCAGGAAGACGGCGGACAGGATGAAGGCTGAGACCATGCACACACGGTGCATATGGACCGCCCGCCGGCGTATGGCCACGTAGCCCACGACCAGGCACAGCGCAGAGAGCCCGTTGCAGACCGCATTGACGGCGGGCATGAAGGTCAGGTCGGGGTCGCCCGCCGCCGTCCTGTCCCGCAGCAAGATGAAGGCGATGAACGCCACGGCCGCGCTGGAGATGAGCGCGTTGAAGAGGAAGAAGGCTCGATCGGACCGGGGCGTTAGCGTGGCGGCGGCATCCAAGGTTGCGGACCTCGCGTACAAGCGTAATTCTGCGCGGTGGGCCCTGTCCAGCAGCGGCCAGTGACATGTCAAAGCGGCCCGTGACACCTTCTTCCCGTCGAGAAACGGCTTCTGTCCCTAGGCTACGCTGCACCTGACAGGAGCACCAGGCCTCGGTACGTCACGAACGCTGATCCTGTCTGGTCTCTCTAATATGCAGACCGTTCAGTAAACCGACAAGCCGCGCGCTACGCCACGGACGGACACTGCGGCGTTTGAGACGCCGTCAAGTGGGTATGCTCGAGGGTCACGCCACTTGGCGGGCACGTACAACGCGTAACAGAAGAGCGTCGCCTCTTCGGGCCAAGTACCCGACGGATTGGCGAGGCCGAAATCGATCGCGCTTAGCAACGGCCTGAGGAGCATAGACCGATGACCGTCAGCCGACTCCGGCGTTCGCGAGGTGACTCGGGTTGGTCGGACGACAGATCAGCCAGGATCTCTGTTGGCGTCATCGTGGGACTGGCGGAGTCACCGGCTCGTGTGCGTCGCGGATGGATCGCGCTGGCCCGGTCGATCGAGCACCGAGACGACAAGCTCGTGGCGAGCCTGCTATCAGGACGGTACGTGGCGATTGTTGCCACGGGATACTGCGCTGGGCGGCTGGAATTGATCTCGAAGCGATCGTCGGATCGTGAGCGTTGCACGCAGCTCCGGATGCGCCCAAAGCATTCCCGGAAAGCCACGGCAGGATGCTCGCCAGCTATGATGGTCACATGGCTGGCTGGCACCTCGAGCACACCTACGCGGAGCTGCCGCAGCTCTTCTACTCGCATGAGGCACCGACTCCGGTTCGCGAGCCGCGCCTGGCCGCTTTCAACCGGCCGCTCGCGACGATGCTCGGACTCGAACCGGAGGCGCTCGAGGGTCTCGAAGGCGCCGCGATTTTCGCGGGCAATGCCGTGCCCGAAGGCGGGCGACCCATCGCGCAGGCGTACGCCGGCCACCAGTTCGGCCACTTCACTGCTCTCGGCGAT
>JALYLU010000644.1 GCA_030774075.1 Actinomycetota bacterium
GTGTGGGAGCCGAGCACCAGCTGCCGTTCGCGGCAGTTCGGTTCGGCAACGTGCTCGGCAGCCGCGGCAGCGTGGTGCCGACGTTCTTCCGCCAGATCGTCGAAGGCGGCCCCGTCACCGTCACCGATCCCGAGATGACCCGCTACTTCATGACGATCCAAGAAGCGGTCAGCCTCGTTCTCCAGGCCGGTGCGATGGCGGAGGAGCGCAAGGTCTTCGTGCTCGACATGGGCCAGCCCGTCAAGATCATCGACCTCGCCCGCCAGATGATCCGGCTCGCGGGATACCGCGCGGGCCAGGACATCGACATCGAGATCGTGGGCACGCGGCCGGGCGAACGCTTGCACGAGCAGCTGGAGGACGACGCGGAAGTCCGGTCCCCCACCTGGCACCCGTCGATCAGCGGGCTCACCTCGAAAACGGCGTCCGATCAGACGACCGTGCGCTCCTTCCTCGACCTGCTCACCCGTCACTGCGCCGAGGCCGTCGACCCCGTCGTCGCCCGCCTACTCGAGCAGATGCTGACGGAGTGCGGGGTCCCGTGTCGTCTCGATGCCGCCACCGCCGACCTGCATCGCGTCGTCGAAGGTCCGGCTGATCACCAGCTGCCGGCGGAAATCATCGATCTGACCGGGCCGGTGATCGTCCGCAGGGCGCAGACGTCCGCCCGACCGGCATTACTCGGAGGTTCGCCCGCGTTCGCCCACGGACTCGCATTCGCGCGGCCCACTCGCCCACCGATCGAAGATGTGATGCGGCGGCTGGAGCCCTCGTACGAGTGCGGCGTGCTCACGAACGGGCCACTCGTCGCCGAGCTCGAAGATCGCATCGCAGAGCGCGTCGGCGCCCGGCACGTCGTTGCCGTCAGCTCGTGCACCTCGGGGCTCATGCTGGTGCTGCAAGCCCTCACCGAGGGACGCGGTCGGGTGGTCATGCCGAGCTTCACTTTCTCGGCCACCGCGCACGCCGCCACCTGGAACGGGTGCACGCCGGTGTTCGCCGAGTGCTCGCGCGAGACGTTCCAACTCGACCTCGCGCACGCGGCGTCGCTGCTCGAAGGAGCAAGCGCACTCGTCGCGACGCACATTTTCGGCGCACCCTGCCATCCGCGCCGCGTGACCGAGCTCGCGGCCGCCTTCGACGTGCCGGTGTTGTTCGACGCCGCGCACGCGCTCGGCGCGATCGCGGGCGGGACCCCGATCGGCAGCTTCGGCGCCGCCGAGGTCTTCAGCCTCACGCCCACCAAAGTGCTGGTAGCGGGCGAGGGCGGACTGATCGCAACGAACGACGACGCGCTCGCCGAGCGGATGCGCATCGGGCGCGACTACGGAAATCCCGGCAACTACGACACGCAGTTCGCCGGACTGAACGCGCGCATGTCCGAATTCCACGCCGCCATGGCGCTCGAATCGCTCCGCAAGTTCGCCGGCACCCTCGAACGCCGTCGGTACCTCGCCGGTCTCTACCGCACCTACCTGGAGGAGATCCCGGGAATCGGGTTCCAGGAGGTGCCGGTCGGTGACGTCAGCACCTTCAAGGATTTCACGATCACAGTGGACCCCGAACGGCTCGGACTGACACGCGACACGCTGGCCCGCGGCCTCAAGGCAGAGGGGATCGACACCCGCCAGTACTTCGACCCCCCTGTGCATCGGCAGTTCGCCTACGGACATCTCGACGCCGAGCCCCTCCCGACGACCGACGCAGTGGCTGCGAGCGTGCTCTCCCTGCCGATGTTCCCCGACCTTCGCAACGAGCACGTCGAGCGCGTCGCCGATCGGATCGGCGCGCTGCACGCTCACGCCTCCGAGCTCGATGCGTCGCTCGACGCCGAACATGCAGCCTCGAGCCGTCGGATGCTCCGCTCCGGCTGAGGCCCTCACCCCTCGACCGATTCCGGACCGTCACGGCCCGACCCTGACACCTCGACCATCACACCTCGACCATCACACCTCGACCATCACACCTCGGTGCGCCACGACCGCGGCGAGGTGAAGATGGCGATTGCCGCACCGCCCACCAGGGCGATGACTCCGGCGCTTGCCGCGATCGCCGCGCCGTCGGATAACCCGCCGATCGCAACTCCCGCCGCGGTCAATGCGGCCTGAGCCGCCGTCAGCGCGCCCACGGCGCCGATCGTGGGCCACCCGCGATCGACGAGCTGGTCGTACACGTGTCCGCGATCGCCGCGCAGGAGCGGTCGGCGGGCGCGCAGCCGCCGGAGGATCGCGACGCCGGTGTCGGCGGCGGCGACGCCGACGAAGAGCGTGGCGCCGGCCGCGATCGCAGCCGGTCGCTGCAGGGCGTCGAGCATCGAGATCGCGAGCGCGGTGCCGATCAGATAGCTCCCCGCGTCGCCGAGGTAGACGCGTGCCGGTGGCCGGTTCCAGAGAAGGAAACCGATCAGCGCGCCGGTCAAGGCAAGAGGAAGCACCCACGACGTTCCGCGGAGCACGATGGCGAAGCCGCACGCCGAGCCGATGGCGACAGTCGTCGCCAGTCCGTCGAGGCCGTCGAGCAGGTTGATGGCGTTCAATAACAGCACGACGACGACAATCGCGAGAACGACGCGCGGAAGCCCGTGATGCGCCGGTACGAACGCCGCCGCGACGCCGATTCCGATCTCGACGACCACCCGCGCCAGGGGGTTCAGATCGCCGAGGTCGTCGACCAGCCCGACGACGAACGCCATCGCGAGCGGTATGAGCGCGTAGGGGTGAGCACCTGCGACCGGGCCCGCGATCGCGGCCAGGATCGCGGCACCGCCGAGGTACGGCACCGGCCGATCGTGCACCTTGAGCGGCCCGGGACGGTCCACCAGGCCGACTCTCGTCGCGATCGCCGCCGCCACCGGCGTTGCGATGACCGCGACGACGAATCCGACGATCAGGGCCATACAAGCCGCTGCTGGGCCACACCGCGGTGCACCTCGTCG
>JALYLU010000645.1 GCA_030774075.1 Actinomycetota bacterium
CTGGAAGACCTGCTGGGCCGGCGGATTGACCCTGTCCATCGTGCGGTAAATGGCTTCGGGATCGACGCCCATCCGTGTCCACATCTCGGCGTGCGCGAACCGGCGCTGCAGCCGGCGGGCGACGTCGAACGCGAACTCCTGGCGTTCGCGCAACTCCGCGTCGGTGAGCTCCTTGTAGAACTCCTGCAACGAGAGAACGCCGAACGCGACGTGGCGAGCCTCGTCACTCATGACGTAGCGCAACAGCTTCTTCAGGAGCGGCTCGCTCGTGATCTGTTGCATCAATCCGAAGGCGGCGAGCGCGAGACCTTCGACCATGATCTGCATACCGAGATACGCGATGTCCCAGCGCGGGTCGGAGAGGATGTCGTCGAGGATGCCCTTCAGATTCTCGTTGATGCCGTATTGCGTACCGAGCTTCTCGTCGAGATAGCGCGCGAACACCTCGACGTGGCGCGCCTCGTCGACCACTTGGGTCGCGGCGTAGTACTTGGCGTCGATCCACGGCACCGTCTCGACGATGCGGGCGGTACACAGCAACGCGCCCTGCTCTCCGTGCATGAATTGCGACAGCAGTGAGTTCTGCAACTCGATGCCGACCTTGCGCCATTCCTTCTCACCGAAGTGCTTGACCGGCGAGTCCTCGGCCTCGGCGAGCGCCTGGAACCGCGCGGTGCCACCTTGGCCGAGCTCGTCGGCAACCTTCTCCGGATCGACGTCGATCGACCAGTCGAGATCGGTCGAGGCGTTCCACTGCGACGTCTTCGCCTTCTCGTAGAGCTTGATCAGCGGCACGCGGCTGCGGTCGTAGTCCCACGTGAAGATCGTGCCGATGTCAGCCGTGACCGCGTGGATCAGTTCGAGCTTGTCGCCGTTCGTGTTGGTCGTGGTGTCGATGGTCATGCCGGTTGCTCCTCCGAGACTGCGTCGAGCAGACGCGAGATCAGTTCGTGCCACGCGCCTTCGGCCGGTGCGTCGATCTGGAGGGCGCGCAGCACGAGCGCCCCCATGGCGAGCGTCAAGCCGAAGCGCGCGAAGACCTCGGAATCGAGCGCGGGATCGATCGTGCCGTCGACCTTCGCCCGTTCGACGATGTCGACGATCATGCGTTCGCGCGTGTCGAGTCGGTGGCGCAGCGCCCCGGCGAGCTCGTCGTCGCGCCGGGCCGCCGAGATCGCGTCGATCAGGAGCGGCGGCTGCGCGCGCCTGCCCACGAGCCGATCGCCGAGCAGTTCCAACAGCGCGCGGGGCTCGCGTTCCTGTGCCTCCGCGAGCAGGGAATCCATCTCCACGTCGGCGCGCGCGCCGATCGCCGCGAACAGCAGCTCGTTCTTGCCCCGGAAGTTGGCGTAGACCGCGCCCGTGGTCAGGCCCGCCGTGCGCGCGATGTCCTGCAGCCGAGCCCCTTCGTACCCCTGTTCGACGAAGACCTCGACGGCCGCAGCCAGAAGCCGGTCCCGGGTCGTCGGGTCTTGAACCGCAGCCACGCGCCGATGATAACGGTCATTATCAAACGTGGCAACCCGCGGGTGCGAAGATGCGTTCGTGGATCGACCGGTGACGCTCGCCGACGTCCAGGCCGCGGCGGAGACGATCCAGGGCGCAGTGCGAACAACGCCGACGGCGAGGTCCGAGACGCTCTCGGCCATCACCGGCGCGCACGTTTGGTTGAAGTTCGAGAACCTCCAGTTCACCGGCGCGTTCAAGGAGCGCGGGGCCCGGAACTTCTTGGCGCTGCTCCTTCCGCCCGAACGTGCCCGCGGCGTCGTGGCCGCGTCCGCAGGGAATCACGCGCAGGGAGTCGCCTACCACGCGCACCTGCTCGACATCCCGGCCACGATCGTCATGCCCGCCGACACGCCGTTCAGCAAGGTTTCGAATACCGCGCACCACGGGGCGCAGGTGGTTCTCGAGGGAACCGACTACGCCGGGGCGCTCGCCGGCGCGGAACGGATCGCGCGCGAGACCGCGGCGACGCTCGTGCCCGCGTTCGACGACGTGCGCATCGTCGCCGGGCAGGGAACCGTCGGCCTCGAGCTGCTCGCCCAGACCGATGCGCTCGATTCGGTCGTGGTGCCGATCGGCGGCGGAGGCCTGATCTCCGGTATCGCCGTCGTGGTGAAGGCGCTCCGCCCCGACCTGCGGGTCGTCGGGGTACAAGCCGAGGGCTACGCGGGGATGATGCACGCGCTCGGCCGGGCGCCGACACCGACCGGCGGCCCGACCATCGCCGAGGGCATCGCAGTTGCCGAGCCGGGCGAGCTGACCCGCGGCATCGTGACCGAGCTGGTCGACGACATCCTCGTGGTCTCCGAGCAGCGCATCGAAGAGGCGATCGCGCTCGGGGCCGAGATCGAAAAGACCATCCTCGAGGGCGCCGGCGCCGCCGCGCTCGCCGCGCTGCTCGAGTATCCCGCGGCATTCCGCGGCCAGAACGTCGGCGTCGTGCTGAGCGGCGGCAACATCGACGCGCGGCTACTCGCCTCGGTGCTGCTGCGTGCGCTGGCACGATCCGGGCGGCTCGTGCGATTGAGGATCGAGGTTCCGGATCGGCCCGGGGTGCTCGCCTCAGTGGCGCAGATAGTGGGTGGTCTGCGCGCCAACATCGTCGACGTGGAGCACCGCCGCGATCTCCCGGGCGTGGCGCTCAAGAGCGCGCGCCTCGATCTGTCGGTCGAGACCCGGGATCGAGCGCATGCCGACGAGATCGTGAAGACACTCGAGGCGAGTGGCTTTCGCGTCGAGGTCGCGTGAGTCGGGGATCACCGTCCGCACGGCGATCGGTCAGATCTGGGTGGGTCTCTTGTGGCGCGCGTCGGTCTTACTGCCGTAACAGTCCTATGTGATCGGCGAGGGTCGAGGGTGAGCCGGTTCGATGCCGGCGAGCTGGTGCATTGTCGGTGCATACGGCGCGAGACGT
>JALYLU010000646.1:0-1627 GCA_030774075.1 Actinomycetota bacterium
GGGTAGGGCTCGGAGAACGCCTGTATGCCGGCGTCGGGCGTGAGATGCACGTCGGCCTTTGCTCCGCTCGCGCCGTCGCCGGTACTCGCGCCGTCGCCGGTATTCGAGCCGCCCGGGTTCGAATTCATCCGCCAGAACTTTAATTGCGCGGCTGTAACTGCGTGGCGGCCTCCCCAGACAAATGCGGGCAATCTCGACTTCGACGTCGACCCGGTCGGTTGCTTCTGTCCCATCTCCCGGCGAAGCGTTCAAGGCGGGAGCGTTGAGGGCCGACGCACCTTGGGCGCAGGAATCGAGCACACGTCCCCGGCGCCCGAAAGGGGCATACCCAGTGAAAGCTCTCCATCTCCTTGCTCGGCGTCGACGAGACGTGCAGCAAGGGTTCACCCTCATCGAGTTGATGGTTGTTGTTCTCATCATTGCCATTCTCATTGCCATCGCCATCCCCACGTTCTTGGGCGCACGCAAGCGCGCCCAGGACCGCGCAGTGCAGTCCGAGCTCCGCAACGCCCTCACGAACGAGAAGGTCGTCTATACCGATTCGTCGACATATGACGCCAGCACCGCCAACATGAAGGTCTTGGAGCCGTCGCTCGACTGGGGCGGCAAGCTCACGCTCGTGGTCGGCGACTCCAGCATCGGCACCAAGGACATGTTCTGCGTCTCGGAGGTATCGAAGTCGGGCGCGATTTTCTCGTTGGCCGACATCGCGCTCGGTCCGAGTTCCGGCGTCTACTACGGCAAGGTCGCGTGTCCCGTGGCCACCGAAGCGAACTTCTCCGGGCTCGGTGCGAGCTGGTAGTGCTGTCGTCCGACACCGGCGGGCGGCGATCGACGGTTTCACCGGGGTCGTGCCGACGACTGTACGCGACCGGGGGACGGCGGTTACCGTGCTATCGGGTCGGTGAGTCTGAGGTGCCTTGGGTGTTCGGTCGACGCGGTCGCCAAGAAACGGAACAGCTGCTCCGTGCTGCACTGAAACGGCTGGACGCGAACGCCGGAGAAACGGCGGTGCTGGTCAAGACCATCGCGGCGCTGAAGGCGACGATGAGCGGCGAGGTCGAACGCGCCCGGCGGCTCGAGGCGACGGCCGAGACGACCGCCCGAGCCCGGCACGAGGCCCTCGCGGCACAGGCCGCTGATGTCTCGGCCGCGCTCGAGCATGTCGCGTCGATGTACGCCCGGCTGGCAGAACGAGTCGAAGCTGACCGTCTCGAACGTCCCGCACTTGCCGAAGCGATCGGCCAACTCGGCCGGCAGCTCGTGGCGCCTGACCCGACGCGTCCTCGGGTTCTTGGTGGGACTGTGTTCGCCACACCGCGTGAAGAAGCGCACGAGGTCGGCGTCGGAGACGAGCGCGTCGATGCCGCGCCGGCGATGAGGTTCGACATCGGGACCGCAGTGGCCTGTCGGTTCGGGGACCAATGGATCGACGGTGTCGAGATCGCCGAGGTCCTCGACGATGCGACCCAACCGTCGTACCGCCTGCGACGCCGACAAGACGGCTATCTGCTTCCACCCCGATTCTGTGCCCGTGACCTGCGCCTGGCGCCGCGCCCGTCGGGCGACGTCGACGTTGACCGGCGCTGGGCGCGCGGTTAGATACTCAGCTCCGCGGCCTCAGTAG
>JALYLU010000646.1:1637-2919 GCA_030774075.1 Actinomycetota bacterium
CCTCAGTAGGCCGCGGCGAAGATGCGTCCCACGTTCTCTTCGGAGAAGAATTCGGCGGGTGAGGTCACCCCGGCGTTGACGCGTGCGAACCCGTCCATCGCATCCTGATTCCCGTGCACGGCCCCCAGCACCTGCTGCAGCTCGGGCGGTGGCGGCTCGAGCGTCGCGAGCTGGCAGGTGAACTCGAACATCGCCACGACGTGCGCGTCGCGCGTGGATTGGTACGCGCCCATCGCGACATCGAAGGAGCGCGCACCCGAGAACGATTCGTCCAACGCGGTGGCGCACAGCTCGGCGTCCCGAAACGCGTCGCTGATCCCCTGCGCGGTGATGAAGTCCTTGTTGTACCCGGCATCACCGACCAACGCCCAGCCGGGACCGAAGGGCTTGCGGAAGTAGTTCTCGACCGCCGTCCCCGCAAAGCGCGCTTCCCGCTTGGCCCCGCGCATTCGGTCGGCGAACTCGGGGGCGAGGTCGAACATCTTCAGGTAGTTCCCTTCGACGTCGTTCCTGTTGGCCTCGAACTCTGCGAACGGCCAACCGGCGACCACGAGCGTCAGGCCCTCGTGTGTGGGCGCCGCCGCCCATCCACGTCCCGGTCGTATGTACACCTCGAACTTGCCGTCGATCGGCAAGTTGCTCCAGTAGGAGTAATAGCCGCAGAGAATTTGCGGCTTCTCGTTGTACTGCTCGGGATCGACGGCTTGTGCGACGCGTGAGTACCGGCCGTCCGCTCCGACAACCACCCTGGCGCGTTCGGTGACGGACCCACCGTCCGTGCTGTGGCCTCGAATACCGACGACGCGGCCGTCCTCGACGACGGCCTCCTCGACCGTGAACCCTTCGCGAACCTCGGCCCCGGCCTCCGAAGCGGCGTCGACGAGCAGCTTGTCGAGCACGGTCCGCCGGGGGCAATACGCGACCGGGGAATCCTCCGTGCCGGGGGCGCCCGAGAGCGTGAAGGGGCCGAAGTCGAAGGTGTACGTGTCGATCGGAGGACATCCCGTCGCCGTCAGCCGGTCGAGGAGTCCCCATCTCCTCAATCCCGCGGCCCCCGGCGGGTGAAGGACGTGCGTCGAGAGCGTGTCGCTCGGGAAGGTCGCCCTGTCGACGACGAGCACCTTGGCGCCCTGTTGGGCGAGCAGCATTGCGGTCGGTGAGCCGGCGCAGCGTGCGCCGACGATGATCGCGTCGTGCTCCTCCATCGCGCGCAACCTAGCCCTCGGCGGGCGGGCGTCGCTAGCCGCCCTTGCCGAACCGCCGCCGCAGGTCGCGGGCGTTG
>JALYLU010000647.1 GCA_030774075.1 Actinomycetota bacterium
TCAGCCGTTGCGCGGGTGGCCGCGAGGTGCGGCCGTGCCGGATCGGTTGCTCGACGACGCGATACGACACGGTTGCGACCACGAGCGTCGCCGCGACCCGCACGCTGAGCAGCGGCCAGCCCCCGAGATGCGCACGCGACCGGTCGAGCACGACGTAGATCGGCCAGTGCCAGAGATATACGCCGTAGCTGACAAGCCCCAACGCGCACAACGGACGGAACGACAGCAGCCGGCGCACCGGACCGGGCCGAGGATGCACCCCGGCCGCGATCACGACCACCGTCGCGACCGCGCACGCGAACAGACCGCCCCTATACAGGAGGTTCGAGGAACCCGAGAGTCGCGTCCACGCGATCGCGAGCAGCACGAGCGACCCGAGCGCTCCCGCTTCGAGCGCGACGCGCGCGCGACCCGCCCGCGTCGGACCCCGCAACGCGAGCCACGCCGCGAACGCCGCACCGATCAGGATCGACGCGACGCGGGTATCGGTGCCGTAATAGACGCGCGACACCTTGGCGGGGTCGAAGATGACGAGCGTCCACGTCAGCGACGCGAGCGCAAGCACGACCGACGCGACGAACAGACGCCGGGCCGCGGCGCGACCGCGGGACCCGAGCACGAGCCCGGCGACCAGCAACGGCCACAGCAAGTAGAACTGCTCCTCGATCGCGAGGCTCCACGTGTGGTCGAGCGGCGAGGGGCTACGGAACAGAGACCAGTAGTCACGGCTCGTGAAGATCGCCCGCCAGTTCGCGAAGTATCCGATCGTCGCGAGCGCGTCACCGCGGATCGTCGCGAGCTCGTCGGGCTTCGCTAGCAGCACCGCGTACACGGCGACCGCCATGAGAACGCACGCCAACGCGGGCAGGAGGCGGCGAGCCCGCCGGGCCCAGAACGCGCCGAGCGCGACGCCGCCCCGGTCGCGCGCCTCGGCCAGCAGCAATGACGTGATCAGGAATCCCGAGAGCACGAAGAACGCGTCCACCCCCAAGAACCCGCCACTCAGGTGCCCGCCGTGGAACAGCAAGACGGCGGCGACCGCCAGCCCGCGCAACCCGTCGAGCGCGGGTTGGTGGTTCAGGCGCGGGGGGTCGCCGGAGACCCCCGGCGAGGGGGGCGAGACATCACGGCCGGCCGTAGGTATTTGCGTGCGCGCGTCGACGACTGACCTTGCCCGCCTACGAGCCCTGCGAACCTCGCCGATAGCCATGTCTGCTTTGTACGGAAATCTCGGTCGAGCCCGGTATCATTGTGGGCTCCCATGTCGATCGTCGAGCGCTGACCGAACGCAGTGCAGCAAGATCGGGCAGAGCCGACGCCGGAAGAGCGGCACGTGGGCGCATCAGCAGCCGAGCGGTCGCCCCGGCGCCGACCGAGCCGGCGCTGGAGTGGCCGAGGGTTGTTCGGCGATCACCTACGACGAATCCCAACGCTGTACTACGCGATCGCGTTCGGTTACGTCATGCTCAGGGTCGCCGCGGTATTCGGTACGACGGTCAGCGGCGGCTTTCCCGACTCCGCGACCTACCGCGCCGCGCCCGGCGGTGCGTCCTTCACGTTCGTCAGCTTTACCGGGCATGCGATTCGTCCGTGGGTCGTCCCGCTCTTCTACAAAGTCCTGCCCTCGGACAACCTGCGCTCCGCCTCCCAGGTCGCGATCTCGATCATCGCGTGGCTGGTCCTCGCGGCGACGATCGCAGTTTCTCTTCGCGACCGCTGGGTACGCGGCTTCGCCTTCGCGGTCGTACTCGCGATCAGCTGTACGACGCCGGTGTTGAACTGGGATCGCGCGATCCTTTCCGAGTCGCTGTCGATCTCACTCGTCGTACTGGCACTCGCGGCGTGGATCCGCTTTGTTCACAAGCCGACCGGCGCCAACTCGGTTGCCGTCGTCGTGTCCTCCGGGTTGTGGATGTTCACGAAGCTCGGGCTCTTCCCGCTGGTCGGTATCGCCGCACTGATCATCGCAGTGACTGCCGTACGCGCCGGTCAGCGGCAGTTGCGCGTCGCCGTCGTCGTCGGGCTCGCCTGCGCGTGCGCCTGGGTTGCTTCAACGACTTCGGCGACCGACAAGGCCTACCGCGTTGTCGACGGGCTGAGCACGAGCGAGTTCGACAACCTGTTCGCGATGCGCCTGCGCTTCTCCATCCTCAACGATCCCGGCCAACTGGCCTGGTTCGAGGCGCACGGGATGCCCGATCCTTCCGGCTTGCAGCCGTACGTGCGAACAAGTCCGTCCGACGACGGCTACGAGACCTGGACCCCGTTCTTGACCGCGTTCGCCGCTCGTCGCGATCTCGGAGCATGGGTCGAGGACAAGGGACGAGGGGTGTTCGCGCGGTACATCGTCACTCATCCGCGGGAAACAACCGCCGACTTCATTCACGACCTGCCGTACATGCTCGATCCGCCGCGCAATGAGATCGTCTACGCCACGGACGTGCGCGATGTCCTGCCAACCGCGGTGCAAAGCTTGCTGTTCGACACCGCGAGCGCGCAGGTGCCGACGCCGGCGGGACTCGGCGACGTCGGCCTGCTCTTCGCCGGTTTCGTCGTCCTCGCGATCGTCGCGCGCCGCCACGCGATCGACCGAGTGTCGGTCGCCGTCGCGACCGTCGGCTTCGTGCTCGGGATCCTCGGCGCGGCCCTCGGCTGGGTCGCGTCGCCGGCCGAGATGGCACGCCACGCGGTGCCCGAGGCCGTCCTCATCCGCGTGACGCTCTGGTTCGGGATCTTCGTGTTGGCAGACGGGTTGCGGGCGCCTCGCGTGCCGCGGTCCGATCGCCGCAGCCACCTTCCCGGTTGGCCAGGAGTCGTGGATTCAGACCGGCGGGGTGGGCGCCAGCTCGTAAATGAGCTGGTAAGCGAAGAGCTGGGGCCGCGCCGCGACGGTGACCCGATCGATCCGTGAC
>JALYLU010000648.1 GCA_030774075.1 Actinomycetota bacterium
CATTTCACCGAATGCGTTCCCGACTACCCGCGCGACGAAGCATTCCAGCGCGTGTATACGGCGTCGGCGAAGTCGGACGAGGCATGGGACGAGTTCCGCGCCCGCTACATCGACGTCGGCGAAGCCGACTACCAGCGGGCGGTGCAGAGATGAGGGACGGACCGCCGACCCGGGCCGAGGTGTGCGCAGCCGCGATCGCCGACTGCTTCGCGCACGACGGGGAGATCCTGGCCAACCCGATCGGCACGCTCCCGGTGATCGGCGGGCGTCTCGCCAAAGCGACGGTCGCACCCGAGCTCGTGATGACCGACGGCGAGGCGCTGCTCGTCGAGAACATCGTGCCGATCGGCGTCGAGCGGCCGGAGAAGGTCGTCGCGGGTTGGAACCCGTACCGCGCGATGTTCGACGTCGTGTGGTCCGGACGGCGGCACGTGATGATGGGCGCGAGCCAGATCGACAAGTGGGGCAATCAGAATTTCGCGTTCATCGGTGCGCACGACGCGCCGCGCACGCAGTTGCTCGGCATGCGCGGCGCGCCCGGCAATACCATCAACGACACGACCTCCTACTGGATCCCCACGCACACGTCACGGGTCTTCGTACCGACCGTCGATGTCGTCAGCGGCGTCGGCTACGACCGGGCGCGCGATCTCGGACCCGTAGCCGGTCGGTTCCATCACCTCGGCCACGTCGTCACGAATCTCTGCGTGCTCGACTTCGAGACCCCCGAGAATCGCATGCGGCTGCGCTCGGTGCACCCCGGCGTGTCGATCGACGAGATCGTCGCGGCGACGGGATTCGAGCTCGCAATCGAACGCGCAGTGCCGACCTCGCGCCTGCCGACCGATGACGAGCTGCGCTGGATACGCGAGGTCATCGACCCCAACGGCCTCGGCGAGGAAGAAGTCCCGAACCCGTGACGGGGCCGGGCGCGCTGCGCACGCCGCTCTGCGACCTCTTTCGCGTCGACGTACCGATCGTCCAGACCGGGATGGGATGGGTCGCCGGACCTCGCCTCGTCAGCGCGACGGCGGAGGCGGGCGCGCTCGGAATACTCGCGTCGGCGACCATGACGTACGAGCAGCTCGCATCCGCGATCCGCGAAGTGAAGTCGCGCACCGACCGCCCGTTCGGCGTGAATCTGCGCGCCGACGCCGAAGATGCCGCCCGGCGCGTCGAGTTGCTCGTGCGCGAGCAGGTGCAGGTCGCCTCGTTCGCGCTCGCGCCCAATGAGCGACAGGTCAAGACGTTGAAGGACGCGGGTGTGCGCGTGGTGCCGTCGATCGGTGCACGCCGGCACGCAGAGAAAGTCGCAGCCTGGGGCGTCGATGCGGTGATCGTGCAAGGCGGTGAAGGTGGCGGCCATACGGGCGCGGTCGCGACCACGCTCCTCCTCCCGCAAGTGGTCGACGCGGTCGATCTCCCCGTGATCGCAGCCGGCGGATTCTTCGACGGCCGTGGCCTCGTCGCCGCGCTCGCGTACGGAGCCGCCGGCATCGCGATGGGAACGCGCTTCCTGCTCAGCCGCGAGAGCACCGTGCCGGATTCGGTGAAGCGCTATTACCTCGAGCGGACAGTGGTCGACACCGTCGTGACCACGCGCATCGACGGCGTACCGCACCGGGTGCTCCGTACCGAGTTCGTGGACGAGTTGGAGAAGGCCAACTCCGTCAGCTCCTACACACGAGCGGTGCGTAACGCGTTCGCGTTCAAGAAGATGTCCGAGGTGACGTGGCGTGGCATGTTGCGTGAGGGGCTCGCGATGAAACGCGAGGGCGACTTGAAGTGGTCGCAAGTGATCTTGGCCGCGAACACGCCGATGCTGTTGCGCGCCGGGCTCGTCGAAGGCCGCCTCGACGCGGGCGTGCTCTCGAGTGGACAGGTCGCGGGTGTGATCGACGACATCCCGAGCGTCGCGGAGTTGATCGCGCGCATCACGAGCGAGGCGGAGCAGACGTTGAAGCATCTGGGAGAACTGACGTGAGCAAGACGCGGGTCCCGGCCGTCGAGAACTGGTTCACGACCGACGAGTCGGCGCCGGCACTGCTCGGCGCGCGCGGCGTGGAGTCGGGCTCCTACTTCTGGCCCACCGCCGTCGCGGTTTCGGGGAACCCCAGTGCGCCGGGCGAGGAACGCCTGCCGGTCGAGCTGTCGCGCACCGGGACGCTGTGGTCGTGGACGACGAACCACTACGCCCCTCCGGAGCCGTACGTCGCACCCGACCCGTTCGTGCCGTACACCGTGTGCGCGGTCGAGCTCGGCCGCGAGCAGATGGTCGTGCTCGGCCAGCTCGCGACCGGCGCCGACCCGGCCCAGCTCGAGGTGGGAATGGAGATGGAGCTCGTGCTCGGCCCCCTCTACGAAGACGACGAGCACGAATACGTGGTCTGGCAATGGGCACCGTTGAGGAGCGCGCCGTGAGCGAACACGACATCGCCATTGTCGGCGCCGGCATGCACCCGTGGGGCAAGTGGGGCCGCAACTTCGTGGAGTACGGCGTCGTCGCCGCCCAGGCCGCGCTTGCAGACGCCGGCGTCGCGTGGTCCGACATCCAGTTCGTCTCCGGCGCCGACACGATGCGCAACGGCTACCCCGGCTATGTCGCGGGCGCGACGTTCGCGCAGGCGCTCGGCTGGAACGGCGCGCAGGTGGCGTCGTCGTACGCGGCCTGCGCATCGGGCGTCACCGCACTCGCGACCGCGCGGGCCCAGATCCTCGCCGGGTTCTGTGACGTCGCGCTGGTGATCGGCGCCGACACCACACCGAAGGGTTTCCTCGCGCCCAACAGGGGTGAGCGGGGCGACGATCCCGACTGGTTGCGCTTCCGGCTGCTCGGCGCGACGAACCCGACATTCTTCGGCTTGTACGCGCGGCGCCGGATGGAGCTATTCGGCGCGACACGCGA
>JALYLU010000649.1 GCA_030774075.1 Actinomycetota bacterium
CTCGGCGCTGTACAAGCTCGAGCACGTAAACGGCAGCTGGCTGGCCGACCAGCTGGCCCGGCTCGAGGTGCGCTACCCCGAAGTCCACCTGGTGTTCGCCGACTCCCGCCGCTTCGCCGAGGAATGGTCCTACCGCTTCCTCTCTACAGCGCTCGCGGACGCGACCGGCCCGAACAACTGAGACGCATTCACGCCGATCAGCACCGCCCGTCCGTCCCGCGCCGGAGCGCGCATCGGCATTTTGGACCCCTACACGCGCCTCTCCGCGTCGCGCTCCCCTTTCAGACCGTCGAGACGGTCAATGAGTCGGTGCAGCAGCGCCAGAAGTCCCTTGACCTCTTCACTGCGGGTCGAGATACGGAATGGCGGAATCGTCTTATCTGGGGAGACAAGAAGTACGTCTTGCCCGCACTTCTCGACGAGTTGGCCGGCAAGGTTGATCTGATCTACATCGACCCGCCGTTTTTCACCGGTGACGACTTTTCGTTCGAAGTAACCCTCGATGGCGAAGAGTTCACCAAGGAGCCCAGCGCCATCGAGCACAAGGCGTACCGTGACACGTGGGGCGTGAGCCCAGACGAACGCCGACGGGGCGTTACGTCTCTCGACAAGTACCTCGCTTGGTTCTACGAGACGGTCGTTCTCCTTACCGAGCTACTCGCCGGCACGGGAAGCCTTTTCGTGCAGCTCGATTGGCACGTCGGCCACTACGCGAAGACCGTGTTGGATGAAGTGTTTGGCGAGACCAACTTCCGAAACGAGATCGTCTGGCACTACTACAACAAACTGCAGGGGAATGTGAACCGCTTCGCGTCGAACCACGACGTCATCTTCTGGTACTCGAAGAGCGATAACTACACGTTCCACAAACTTCGGGAAGAACGTGAAAAGCCCAAGCGCCAACAGAAGCGCGTGTGGGACCCCGCAACCCAGACGCTGAAGCAGGCGAGAGACGACAGTGGGGAACTCGTGTACTACACCGAGACTGAACGAACCATCGACGACGTGTGGCGAATCCCCTATCTCATGCCTGCGGACAAAACCGAGAAGCTGGGATTTCCAACGCAGAAGCGACGCGTGTTGTTGGACCGCATCATTCAAGCCGCCAGCAACGAAGGCGACCTCGTCCTCGACTGCTTTGTGGGTAGCGGTACGACTGCCGAGTCAGCAGAACTCCTCACTCGGCGGTGGATCGCATGCGATCTCAGCCGCTTTGGGATTCATATGACGCGCAAGCGCCTTCTCTCGGTCGCCGACGTCATGCCCTTCGTTGTTCAGAACCTCGGTAAGTATGAGCGGCAGCTCTGGCAGGCGGCCGAGTTTGGCGAGTCCGCCGCAGCGCGGACGTCCGCCTACCGACGCTTCATTCTTGATCTGTACCACGCCAAGCCGATCAAGGGCTACGCGTGGCTCCACGGAGTCAAGAACGGACGGATGGTGCACGTGGGGACCGTCGATGCGCCGGTCACGGTCGGCGACATCAGGCAGATCGCTACAGAGTTTCGCAAGGCCTGTGGGGTGCACAAACTCGGTCGCGGGCGTCAAGCCGCCAGATGGCCCGCCAAGGCGACGGGTGTGGTCTGGGGAGAGCTTATGTTCACGGCTCGTCAACCTTTGCACCACTGGCTGCGCGTGCATGGGGTCGCCTATTCGGTCTGGAGCGGCAGGCATCCCCAAGCGGCGAAGACGTTGGAAGCAGCGGGCTGAGGCACCGAATCAGCCTCACGCTCGCGGACCGAGGCGCCGCCCCTCTCGGGGCGGCGGGCAAATCAGCGGTATCCGTCGGCCACTGCGGCATCGGCCGGCAACCGCCGTTCGCCTACCTCGCAGCCGCAGCGGGGAGAGAGATTGCCGCAACTCGCGAGGTATCAGAAGTGTGAACATCGCGCCGGTCGTTAAGTCCCCAACGGCGCGGGTAGGGCAAAAGAGCCGGGCCAGCAGCGTGGTACCTCTCCCCAGGAGAGCTGGGCCGCATGGGCTCTCCGCCGCGCGTGGCCCGGCTCACCACCAAAGTGCCCTATCTCGCGCGTCCCGCCAGCCGTGCCGCGCACGGCTTACTCAACAAATTACGAAGTCCGGAGTCTTACGCGGCGATTGGGCCGCTAATCGCCAGGGCCACCATTCGCATCCGACAGAAGCGCAGGTTTGGGCGCCTCGCGGCGTCATCGTTATTGCGGGGCCAGAGCGGCGTGCTGCGTGCGGTACATCACCATCCCGACGCCAGCAGCTTTGGGGAGAGGGCGCGCTGGCCCCGCAAGTCGTTGGACGTTCTGCGTCGGTTTTGACTCGAACCGAGCCGCGGTGAGGGGTTTCAAAATGCCGGTTCACGCCGCGGCCGGTGGTAGTCGTGATGAGTCCGCCGAGTTGGTCGCGGCGTTCGGGCAACGGAGTACGAGCTGCTGCCGCAACACGAGTAACTCGACGTCTTTGGCGAACTTACTGCGTCGCCTCCCGACAAGCCTCGCAGCGAGTCGGCTGATTGCGTTCGGGCCAACGGCAAACCGACGCCTTCGTCACGGGGGGCATCAACTGGCCATCGCAATCCAGGTCGCCGCGGCTCACCCCGGCGCGCGCGTACTGTGAGGATCGGCCGAACGCCGGCTTGGCGGGTCGAATGTTGCGCGCGTAGCGCAGAGTGTCTCGTCGCGGCACAGATAGATGACGTCGTTGCGGTCTGGGCGTGCAAGTTCGTGAAACTGCTCCGGCCGTCGAAGCGTTGCTCCGCAAAGATGACAGTGGAGATTGGTCATCTCCGGAAGTGGAACGGCTCAATCGGTACGTCGGGTACGACCCACGGGAAGTACCTTCTCTGGAAGGAGCACTTCTGCCCAACCTCCGCGCGGCCGTCGCGCTCACGAGCTCGCCTTCGAGCCTCCGCTGAGACAATCTGCGATCAGCGAGACG